>CANDLP010000415.1 GCA_947385505.1 uncultured Clostridia bacterium | reverse complement strand
CCCTTTTCGTCCGGACCTCTGGGGGAAAGGGCTTTGCTCATTTCCTCCATTATTTTGGCTTTATCCTTTATGCTTTCGCCGAAATTTACCCAGCCCGCTATTCCGCACATAAAAATCATTCCTTTCCGTATGTATTTTTCTTTATTATATTCGGGTTTGGGGGGATTGGTGAGTGGGGGTTCGGTTTTGGGGACAATTTATGCGGAACGCGGACGCTTTTTTTAGGAGAAAGTGCGTTTTTGTTTCGGTGAAATTTTTGGGAGCAATTTTTTCGGAATGGGGTTGTATTTTTTTTTTGTATGTGGTATAATGTAGGTGCGAAACATTTTCATATTTTTGCTAATCATAGCGATGTGCTTTACTTTAGGTAAAAGTGCACCGCTCTATTCCGCTATGGTTAGTAAAAATATCGGGAAAATGTTTCGCAGCATCTGAGCTGTGCATTTTTCGGTGCGTAGCTTAGGCTGCGCACTTTTTATTTTGCGCGAAAATATTTTTGACATTTGGAGGTAATTTAAATGAGACGTAAAAAGCTTATCGCCGTTTTAACGGCGGCAACACTGATTATCGGCTGTGTGCCGAGCTTAATGGCAGATGAAACAAACGGAACGGAGGAAGCGGATTCGGCTTATACGGAAAAGTATTCGCCGCTTGCGGACGTTGGATCGGATTACGAGTATGAGGAGCTTAACGATGGAACGATATGGATTAAGTCATACAACGGAAACGCGGCTGAACTTATAATTCCGGAAAAAATAGACGGAAAAACAGTAACAAAATTAGGTCGTGAAACAGAAAAAGGCAGTCCGGCAATATTTTTTGGCAGCAACAATTCAACAAAAAGCGTAACGATTCCCAACACCGTATCTTCAATCTATGACGGCGCGTTCCACAACGGATCGGCTTTAACGGAAATAAACGTGAGCGAGAACAGTCCCTATTATACGTCAAAAGACGGAGTTTTATATAGATTGAGTAACGACGATCTATATATTTTCGCCTATCCTGCGGGAAAAACAGACGATTTATTTGTTGCTCCCGATACAGTTACAGGAGTAGAAAGCTGGGCTTTTGTATACAGCAAAGTAAAATCAATAACGCTTCCCGACAGTATGACGAGTGCAGGGGGCTGTGCTTTTTCATACAGTTCTGATTTGACTTCAATAAATATACCTACGGGATTAACTTACTTGGCTACTCGTATGTTTGAAGGGTGTGAATCTCTTAAAAATATAATTATACCGGATAGTATAACTGAAATAAAGGTGAATGCTTTTTCTTGGTGTAAATCGCTTGAAAAAATTATTATTCCCGACAGTGTTACCGAAATAGGCGGAGGTGCGTTCTCGGGGTGTAGTTCCTTAACCTCAGTTTCGCTTTCGGAAAATATTGTAGATTATTTTGATATTTTGTCAGATGTATTTAACAGATGTTTTGCATTAAAAGAAATATCAATAGGAGAAAACAACAATAAATACTTATCTAAAGATGGAATTTTGTATAGTAAAGACGGTTCCGAACTTATAATATATCCTCCCGCAAAACCGGATACAAGTTTTACAATTCCCGAAGGCACAACAAAAATAAGATATAGTATGTTTGCAGGCTGCACTTATCTTAAAGAAATAGTCCTTCATGAAGGTATAACTTCAATTGACGATCGAGCGTTTGAAAATTGTATATCACTTGAAAAGTTATATATACCTTCGGGAGTTGAAAAAATTGACCATGGCAACGCATGGATAAAAGGTTGCATTTCTCTAAGGGAGTTTGAAGTTAACGCCAATAATGCAGCATATTCTGCGAGAGACGGAGTTCTATACAATAAGGACGGAACTGAACTTATAGCATATCCCTGCGGAAAGTGTACCGAAAAAGAAAACGTTTTTATAATTCCGGATAACGTGGAAAAAATTTGCAGCAATGCGTTTGATAATTGCAAATTGACTTTTCGTTTAAAAAATAATCCGAATTTTACAATAGATGAATATGGGGCATTGTGTGACAATAACGGTGATGTTATAAGTTATGGAAGAGACAACAATGGTGTTCTGGAAGATAAATATGGTATTTCAATTTCAGGATATCGTTTTCCTGAAGTGACAATCAACGCGCTACTTAAAAACGCCATCTTTGATGGAGATAAAAAAACGGTTATATTTGATATAACTTTGTTGGTTGGCAATAGAGAATTTCAGCCTGTAGAACCAGTTTTTGTAACTATTCCTCTTCCCCAAGAAATTGAATGCTCAAAATGCAATCTTTATCGAATGGAGAAAGATGGCTCGTTGACTAAAATTAATATTGAAAATTATAGTAATTTTGATAATTCAGTAAGATTTTATACTGATCACTTCAGCGAATACATAATCACCACCGAAAAACTTATCTCCGACAGCATTAAGGGCGACGTCAACGGCAACCGAAAGGTAAATAGCGAAGACGTGATTTTGCTTAACCGTTACCTCGCGGAGTGGGGCAACGAAATTGACGAGACCGCCG
>CANDLP010000414.1 GCA_947385505.1 uncultured Clostridia bacterium | reverse complement strand
TGAGATCGGCGGTCTGTATCGGGGGAACAATTATAGACTGCATACGGTGACGCACCAGATGAGTTATTCCCGACAAGGTTACATCGGATACGCAAAAAGTGTAATTAAGCTGCTCCAATTCCCTCGGACGGTCGGAATTAACCAGTCCGCGTATGTTCAAAGGCGAATCCGAAAATGGCTCGCTTGCCTTATGCGCTATTTCGATTATTTTTTTGGGATCGGCGGGATAATTTATCAGCTCAGCCGCCCCCGACTCTCTTTCCGTACAAAAAAACGGTTCATCGGATAAAGAGGCAGCGGGACAAATTCCAATTTCATCAATTTCTTTTGATTCGGCAGGGGGGACGTTTATCTCGTCAAGAATACAGGGGAATATTTCTTCTATCTGTTCCACGATCTGATCCGCAATATCGTTAAGCTCCGGGACTTTCTTTCCCCTTCCGTATTTTGCGGCGCGGATCAGGTTTATGAGCTCACGGGCGTTCAAAGTACAGTAAAAATTGCTGTTAAAGGAATATGGGAGCAAAAAACGCGCGTCTTCCTTTGGGATATCATTTTCCAACAGCTTTTTATAACCGTCAAAAAGCAAATCCATGTACCCGCAATAAAAACCAAGCTCCTCGCCCGACAAATCCTTCGGTATGTAATAGCCCTGCTTGGTAAAATCCACATAACGCCTTGATTTTACAGTAAAGGAGGCAAGCCTGAACTCTATGAAAAACTGTTCCGCATAAACGGACACATTGCGCATAGACAGGGTGAATACCGCGTGTTCCACGGTAGAACGGTGACCGGATTTTAACACCTTTTTTATAAGCTTTTCATTGTTGGGGTTGTTTTTGGATTTTTCAAATACGGCGTCGGAGTCCCCCTCTGTGGTGGAAATTCTTGCCGCGCCCGCGCAAATGGCGGTATTATCGTAATTACAGCTTATTATTTTAGCCTGTGACTCCTGTGATATATGCTCCATAAAGCTTCTCCTATCGGTCTGCGGAAATTACAAAAAGCCATATCAAAAATGATATGACCTTAGAGCGTGTTCACATAAAGCTCAGCACGCATATTTTCGGCAAATTTTGCCGCCTGCTGCGTTAAAATTTTTTGAAATATGATAATATTCCTGCAAAATTTTGCCTTGCAGGCGACAAAATTGTGCTCGAAAATCTGCATACTGATTTTATGTGAACACACTCTAATTTATCATTCAAGTCATTTTACCATATCAAACCGGTTTTGTCAAGTCGGGTTTTAGCGGACAGGTTGACAAAACAATATGTAAATGTTACAATTATCATACTATAATAGGAAAGGAAAAATAGAATGAATTTCGACAGTTCTTTTTTTGATACGGTTTATGAGCGAAGAGGAACAAGCTCGCTGAAATATGACTTATTTCCCGATGATCCCGACGTTATACAGCTTTGGGTAGCGGATATGGATTTCAAGGTCGCTCCCGCTATTTGCGAAGCGCTGGAAAAAACGGTTAAACACGGTATATTCGGCTACGGCATTGCGGACGGAGAATATGAAAAATCGGTTATCGGCTGGTACAAACGCAGAATGAACTGGAATATAGAAGCAACTCATATCATAAAATCCACAGGCGTGCTGTCTTCGACAGCAGCCGCCGTACAGGCTTTAAGCGAAGAGGGGGACGGAGTGCTGATCTGTCAGCCGGTATATCACCCCTTTGCCGAGCTGATAGCCAACAACCGCCGACAAACGGTAATTTCCGAATTAAAATTTTGTGACGGCAGATACGAACCCGATTTTGAGGATATTGAACAAAAAATAAAAGAAAACTCCGTAAAAATATTCCTGCTCTGTTCCCCCCACAATCCCGCGGGAAGAGTATGGACTAAGGAAGAGCTTAAGGAGCTTGGACGAATTTGTATAAAACACAATGTAAAGATAATTTCCGACGAGATACATTCGGACTTTATATTCTGCGGCCGTCCGCATCTGCCTATCGCTTCCCTTTCCGAGGAATTGTCGGATATTACGGTCACCTGTACTTCCCCCACAAAAACCTTTAATATAGCGGGAATACAGGCGGCAAACATTATCGTATCAAATCCGCAGCTTCGCCGTAAAGTCAATAAAGCCTGCGAGGCAACTTTTGGCGAAATGAACATTATGGCGACAGCGGCGGTAAAAGCGGCATACAATCACGGTGAAGAATGGCTGGACGGGCTTCTTGAATACATAAAAGGAAACTTTGAAATACTCAGAAACGCTTTTCCGGAGGAAGGAAAAATTTCGCTTATCGAACCGGAGGGCACTTATCTTGCGTGGATAGATTGCAGACGGGCTTTGCCTGACGAAAGCGATCTTGGAGAATACTTCCTGAAAAACGCAAAAGTCAGAATACATGACGGGGCAATATTCGGCAAGGGAGGAAAAGGCTTTATAAGAGTAAATACCGCTTGTCCGAGAGCTTTGCTTTCGGAAGAGATCGGAAGAGCGTCGTGTAGGGAAAGGGTGTGCACGGACGTGGGGGGGGG
>CANDLP010000413.1 GCA_947385505.1 uncultured Clostridia bacterium | reverse complement strand
GACTGCAATCCCCCCAAAAGAGTTGGATTGCAGTCTTTTTTGTGATATAATTTTAATTGTGTCAAGTGATATTGACAAAATCAAAATTAAACGGCAGACAGAAATTTATTGCGTCTGTCGTTTAATACTATTTTGAAATAAATGAATGAATGGATAAAATATGGTTTATTTAAAAATAGTACTTAGGGTATAATTTTAAGTTACATCGGTAAAGTTTTCAAAAAACTGTTGACTTTTTTAAAAAAATATTATATAATATTTATGTCAAATTTTATTTGCGGATTTAGCTCATCCGGTAGAGCATCGGCTTCCCAAGCCGAATGGGCGGGTTCGAGTCCCGTAATCCGCTCCAACTGAAAAATAAAAATCCGCATTGTTATCAGTTTTTTTGCAATGCGGATTTTCTTATCTTTTTACTGTTTCTTCTTTAAAGGAGCATTTTTATGGAAAGCTTAACAAAGAACAGGCAAAGTGAAGAAACGCTCAGGAAAATGGCGGAACATATTTTTCACCCATTAAGGCTGCAATCATATAAAGAACTGACAGAGGGATATTTCAATGTAGCTTATGAAGTGACTCTAAGCAACGGCGAAACCGTTATTTTAAAGATTGCCCCGAAGGATGGTGTCAGGGTTATGACATACGAGATAAACATTATGTGTGCGGAAGTTCAGGCTTTGGAAAAAGCAGCGGAACACGGAGGAATCCCCGTTCCCAAAGTCCTTGGGCATGATGACAGCCATACGGTATGCAAATCTTCATATTTCTTTATGGAAAAGCTTAACGGCAGCAGTATGAATCAAATAAAAGACACTTTGACCTGTGAGCGGATAGATGACATATACATGAAAACGGGAAAGATATGCAGGGAGATTAACCGTATTGCCTGCCCTCGCTTCGGCTATCCCGGACAGCCGGATTTTCAGGGGTCGGACTGGTACACTGTCTTCAGCAGGATGCTGAAAGCAGGGATCGACGATGCTGTGAAAGGGAGTGTTGACCTGAAAATACCCGCCGACGGGCTTCTTCGTTGTTTGGAGCGGGATAAAGGCGTTTTTTTGGAGGTAAGATCGCCAAAACTGGTGCATTGGGATCTTTGGGATGGGAATATCTTTATTTATGATGGGAGAATTACCGGCCTTATTGACTGGGAACGCTGTATATGGGGCGATCCCCTGATGGAAGTGGGTTTCAGAAGCCATTCGGACAATGACTCTTTCCTGAAGGGTTATGGAATTACAGAATTTACAGAGTCAGAAAAACGGAGAATTCTGTGGTACGATATTTATATGTTTGTCCTGGTTTCACTGGAGTGTGAGTACCGAAAATATGAAACGATGGATATGTACCAATGGTCGACACATATGCTGGCGGATCTGTTTAAAAAGTTGGGAGAATAAGGTCGTTAACCCGCTGATTGTATTTAAATCGAAGTGAAAGACGGCAAATAAAGTGCACTTTACAAATGATTGCGCGCCTTCTTCCAATATAAGAATTTTACTTTATAAGAATGGAATAAAAATGAACTACAAAATAAATTTGGGCGTATGGAACAGTATTTTTTGTGTTCCGTGCGCGGTTGTGGATAAATATATAAAGCTTGCCAATGAAAGCGAGTTAAAAATACTTCTTTATCTTTTAAGACACGGCGGGGAACTGTTTGACAGTGAAAGGATAGCCCACGAGCTTTCTCTTTCGTCCGAGCGGGTGGAAGAAGGGATAAATTTCTGGAAGCGGCGCGGCTTGTTTGAAGCGGATGAAACAGGCGATCTTATCCCGATTAGGGAAAAAGAGGAGCCGGGCGCTAAAACCAACGCCGTCATATCCGATGGTGAATCCGAAAACAAGGTAAAAAAGACGGCGCTTGTCCGCCCTCCCGATTTTCCGCCCATGGAAATTGCAAAAACGGTAAGGGGAAACGACAAGGCGGATTATCTTTTCAAGCACTGTGAAGCCTTGTACGGACGACCGCTCAAACACAACGAGCAAAACACTCTTATGATAATTTTGGAAGACGCCTGTCTCCCTGTGGAAGCGGCTTTGATACTGGTGGATTATTGTTTTTCCGTAAATAAAAATAAGCCCGCTTATATGAGAAGCGTGGCTCTTGAGTGGGTAGAGTCCGGAGTTACCACGATAGAGTCGGCGGAAAAAAGAGTTGAAGAGCTTAAAAAGCTTAACTCGGCGATAGGCAGATTTAAAACAATGTTTGAAATCACATCTTCCTTTTCCAAGGAACAGAAGGAGTTTATCGACAAGTGGGTAAACGAATTTGCATTCGGCGACGAAATGATAAACGAAGCTTATCAGATAACGTTAAATCGGACAGGCAAGTTAGCTTTTAAATATATGAATAAAATATTGACCGAATGGTACGGTAAGGGTATAAAGACAAAGGAGCGCATCGAAACGGATCAAAAACCTCAAACACCGGAAAAAGGCGAAAACGCTTCGCTTAATATATCGGAAATAGAGCGTTTGATGATTGAAAGAGCGGCAAAAAGGAAAGTTGA
>CANDLP010000412.1 GCA_947385505.1 uncultured Clostridia bacterium | reverse complement strand
TGTTATTTGACACGCAAAACCCGAAAACGGGAAATTCCGAAAAAAACAGGATAGTTGCGGCAAACACTCCAAAAAACGCTTATCTGAAACGGATTTAAAAGAAATTTAAACGGCGCGAACCGAATTCGTCAGCAAACAAGCTTGTCAAAAAAATTGAGGGCATTTCGCCCTCTTTTTTGTTTTTCGGGGTTTTAGTTAATATCTTTTTAATAATCGTTTTAGGACTGTTTTAATTAAAACGGTAATTGTTTAAATACAGACTACAAGCGGATTTGTGTTATTAAGCCATTAAAACGGTCATAGTAAAAAGACAGCAAAAAGCATAAGTATTCGCGGCGAAAGCGGCGAAATTTTTTGCTGTTTGCGGCGAAATATTTCGCCGCAAATCAAAAATCGCTAAATTGGCTATATAAGCGGATTTGCGGCTACTTACTACTTGAAGAAAGATAATAGGTTTCTAAAATATTATTCGCCGCTCCTCGCGCTGTTGTATCAACTTTTCAACACTCATTTTTTGTACACCTTGCACAAATCCAAACTTTGCAAAAACAATCCTTAGCAAATAAATTATATTTTTTGTTAGCATAATTTATAAATATTTTTTATTACTTTGTTTAAAAATTATAACTAAAAATAATAAGAAATCTACGCTTTCACGTAGATTTCTTAGTTATTCTCCGGATCACCGTACGCTCCGAAATGTTATATTTCTTTCCGAGTTCCGCGGCATTGCTGCCGTTATACTGGCGTTTCAGGCTATCTGAAATTTCGCTCCGATTCAAGGTCGAAAGAGTTGGTATGTAAATTTTAGAACTGCCAAATTTCCTTGCAAGCTTTGTAAATCCTTCCTCGCCTATCAACTCCGCGATCTCCTTGTTTTTCCCCTTAAGCTTATTTACGTCCACTTCCCGCCCCTTTCCTCTTAGCCTGTCTCACATACCGTTTGATAGCGTCAATCAGCTTAGCCCCCTGCCTTTCGGAAAACCCCTTAAAAATATCCGTCCTCGGATCAACCTTTATCCCAAGCTCCTTTTGAATGATCCCGCAAAGCCTGTCCTTCACCTTAGCCGTAGACGGCGACAGCGCCGCCAACTCGTACATCAATCCGAAAATTTTCTTGATCTGTGCTTCGCTGATAAACGCCTTAGCCTCCCCATCGGCGGCGTTCACCGATTCCTCTTCCGATTTAAGGCGGCGTATGACAGCAGCCGCCTGTTCCTCTGTAAGCTCCGACACGGACTCTTTTTCCGTAAGCTGATATATAAGGCTGTGAAGGTTGTCCTGCTTGTTTCCGCGCTCCACAAGCCCGCATTTTGCGCCGATAATATAAATAAGCTGTATCTGCTTCTTGGTTGCAGCTGCCATATGTCCGCCCCTTTCTATTTTACCGTAATTTTTGTAGTATCATCGACCGAAACCGCCACCGACAAGCCCTTTATGTATTCGTCAACATTACCATCGTTGCCGCTCATCTTCATGATCCTCAAAAACGTATCATAAACAACCGCTTCGGCGAACAAATAGGCATAATCCGACGCGTCCGTTTCCGAAAACCCGCCTATTTCCTTAAGGTTTTTCGCATCGGTCTCAAAGTTTGCTCCCTTAAGCTTTTTGGTCAGCACTGCCTTTTGCTCCGATGAACAGGGCAATTGCGCTATAACCTCCGAGGGTTTTGTTTTTGTGTAATCCCCCGAATACAGCCCGATCAGCATACGCTCCACCGCGGCGGACTTGACCTTGTAGGTCGGTTCGTTTTTTTCCTCAATAAAATCGGGGAACACATCGCCGAGCAGCTTCTTAAGAAAAGCCGGAGCTTCAAGTGTAAGCTTTTGGGCTTGGGTATAAATTACGCTGGTACCGTTTTCGCCTTGGTAAGAAATCGACTTGCTTTTGCTGTCCTTCAGAGCTTCGGTTCCGACGGTCAAAAACCAAGCTTCAAGCTCCGTTTTCTTCGAGCTGAGAGCGGCAAGCTGTGCCTTAACTTCCGCCAATTCCTTGACCTTATCCGAATATTCGGTATTATTAAGCATTTTCCGTCACCTCCTTCGCTAAACGCTGAGCGCATGAGGGACAAACCTCGATTCCCATAACGCTTACCGCGCTTGCGTTATCGCCGCAAAAACGGCACTTCGGAGCGTGCTTTTTTATGGTCACCGTTCCGTTGTCCTCGGCAGCGATGTCCACCGGATCGCCGCCCTCCAGTCCCACAAACGCGCATATGTTCTTTGTTAAATTTACATTGCGCTTTGATGTAAGCTTTTTGTGCTTTAACACTGCCATTTATAAACCTCCTTGCCTCTTTTTCCCTTGCTTTTCGTTTTAATGCTCCTTATAGAAAAATCAACGTTTTGAGCGTCGGCGCCGTTTACAAACCAATCGTAAACAAAATCGGTGATATTGTCCCTTAGTTCTCTGTCGCTTTTGTATCCGGAGCATTTTGTGTTTACATTCACTTGAATATTGAGCTTCAAATTCAGACCTCCTTTTTCGAGTTTCCCCGCTCTGCATTTTTACGGGCTTG
>CANDLP010000411.1 GCA_947385505.1 uncultured Clostridia bacterium | reverse complement strand
AATAAGTAATTTATATTTTTTCATGCTGCACTCCCGTATTGTTCAAAAACTTGTCCTAACAGGTTTTGAAACAACTGCTAAAAATATTTGCTTGGGGTCAATGTCTCGAACTGAATTTCTGCCTTTAGCTGTCTAAACTGTTCCGATATGGATTGATTTTTTGCGTCAACATTTTCCGAATTGACGCTGTTGATCAATTTATCGGCATAATAATTGTTTCTTACTATCTCGTCAAAACCGTCAAATCCCGCAATATATACCTTTTTAATGCCTATATTCCTAAGAAGCCTAAGAAGCATCAATCCGGAATTATCCGATTCGTTATAAGCCTGATCACACAATGAAGAGTAATATACATAATAACTGTTTAGTATGACATTGGGCAGATTAGATGTTATTATAAATTCGGCTTTTATACTATCAGGATCGATGCCGTACAAACGCTTAGAGTTACTTATAAAAATCAAATCGCTTTTATAACCTTCAAAAATTCCGTTTATGGAAATCACGATCGGTTCGTTGGCAAAAATAAAATCGTGTATCTTGTCAGAGTATTTGCAAATGCTTTGTCCGGGAGCAAGAATGAGAATATTTTTTTTACCGAAACGTTTTTTTAGAAGATCGAGACTGCTATGATCATCAACAGGCTTATTTTGAAAATTATAATACATTTTTTCTATAAGCTTTTTATCGAATATATCTCTTTTTTCACTTGGAATATTTTTAAGAACCAAATCTATCTGATTCATTGTAAGCGTTTGCTTGTTCATAAGATAAGCGGCATAATTCGGGTGACACTTATGTACCGCACTGATATAATAATGAGCGGAATACCCCCATGAGGCTGTTAAAAAAATCGGATAGATATAGTTATCAAGTGTTTCATAAATTGATACCATATTATACGAAGACAATCCAATATTATTTGTATACTGAGCAATAAGCTCTGTGCAAAGATTTCCCGCACCGCGTCCCATACCGTAAACAGAGCAGTCTACAATAAATTCCCTTTTTGAATGATAGTCAATTATAAACTGTGCATTGGCAAAGGACATCTGAAGATTGTTATGTGAATGAAATCCGATTTTTATTCCATCATTAAGATTGTAATCCATCAGGTAAATAAAGCGAAGTAACTCTTCGCGACACAGTAATCCGAGAGTATCGACCAGATAAAACGCATACGGTTTAAGAAGATTTATCCGGTCTATCAGTTCAAGCAGTTCTTTGTCGGTATATGAAGTTGTTCCAACCGGCTGCATACAAACCTTGTACCCCTTATCCATAAGGCACCGCGCATACATCACCGCTTTTTCGATCTCGGAGCTGTCCTGATGAAATGTGATACGCACAATGTCAATAGAACTGTTTTCGGCACACGGCATTGATATGGGGTTCATTTCCTTTTCCCCTATTGCTATCATTGCCGCAAAGGTGCTTATATCATTACAAAAACACTTTTCTTTTATTTCATCACAATCTGAATAAAGGGACTCATCTTCACCATGAGGCATATCGGTAAGAAAACCCACTTCAATAATATCAAGCTTCGAGGTGGATAGGGAGCGACAAATGCCGCTTATTACATCTTTTCCAAAGTGCCAGTTGTTTATATATCCTCCATCACGAAGTGTACAATCAAGAAGTTGAATTTTACTCATAAAATTATTTCTCCGCTCGCTATTTTTTATATTTTCATTCATCTATAAAAAACACTTTTTACATATTATCTATTAGCTGATTTTTATACCTCACCCGGTTGTACATTTTGACAATTACTGATTTTGTATAATTATATCCCTTATCTTTTCTAAATCTTTATATGTGTCCACAGAAATGGAATCAGATTCCACATATTTGAAGTGCATTTTAACACCGTTTTCCAGAAAACGCAAATGATCTATATCTTCAATTTTTTCAAGATTACCGATTGGAACACTGACAAAAAAGTCAAGGGCGTGCTTATTAAAACACTCTACTCCCACATATTTATTGTAATTAAAAGTCAGTGAACCCTTTGGATACGGAATCGGAGAGCGAGACATATAAATACATTCTCCGTTTTCGCGTGTCACTATTTTTATATTGGAAGAATCTATTGTTTCCGAAGGACTGGTAAGAACCCGCATCGCCCCGCCAAAATATATATCTTTATAAATTGTTTCGGGAATAATCGGCAAAATACATTTTTCAGAAATAAGTGGTTCGTCGCCGTTTATGCAAATATAATAGTCCGCACTTATTTTATCGGAAACCTCCTGCACTCGTGAAATATGATTCGGATGATCATTTTTCGTTATAATATATTTTATGGAAAGTTCATCACATACTTTTTTGATTCGATCATCATCAATTGCACAGAATACATCTGAAAAAACATCTATTTTCTTCACTTTATTATACACCCACCAAATCATCGGTTTTCCGCAGATATCTGCAAGCGGTTTCCCCGGGAAACGTGTGGATTTATAACGAGCGGGAATAACTCCTATTATTTTCATGCTGCAATAGCTCCTCCCATAGAATATAAT
>CANDLP010000410.1 GCA_947385505.1 uncultured Clostridia bacterium | reverse complement strand
TTCAAAGTTTCAATAAGTTCTTTATTTTCAACACTTCTGTTATGAACAATAATACAGTAATTTAAGTCTAAATGCATTCCTTCTTTAGACAAAAGAACATCATATTTACCGTTATATTGGTACGGAACAAACTTTGCGGCAGGGCATTTATTTAATATGGTTAAATAAATAGGACTGTCTTTTAGAATAGGTTGTCCGAAAAGCGGTTTTGACCATGTTAAATGACCAAAAACCCAAGGAAGATTATTAAGCGTTGACCAAGGATAAAGCCAGCCTTTGCCTTTTACATATGTAATCAACATTTGTTTAGCAAGATGATTTGAAATTTTAATATCAATCTGTTTTGCAAGCACATATATTACTCTGTCAAAATGATCGCGCAAAAGATTATATATGTTTCTTTCAAAATCGGTAAGATGAGATTTCCTGCTGTAACGATTAACGTTTTTGTTCTTATTGGCATAAGGACAAAAATCATAAGCTTGCTGATTATAATCCGCTAATCCATTGATTGAACGCTTTAAATGTTTTCCATAAGGCTTATCGGTATTTTTTAAAGCTTTATAAAAACCAAGTATTTGAATTGGATTATCACAAATAGGGCAAACAGCATACTGAACCAGCTCATTATTTTCATTATAGCTGTAATACGGCTTTTTTTGAGCTGTTACAAGTTCAAATTCTTCCTTATTGATTTCATAAATTCTTGATATTCCGGTTTTTGTTTTGAAGTTATGCATGTATACTCCTTAAGTTAACCTTCCAAGTCGCCAAAATGACTTTCAACGCTTAACCACCATTGCGGAGAGAGCGGAGGAACCGCCCCCTCTTTCTCCGCAAATGCCAAACATTTGAGAATATCCGTCAAACCGACGGTAAATTCTCCGTTTAGATTTTTTAGATGAAAAAGATACTTTTCAAAACAGTTATCACATACTATTTTGTCAACATTATTCATTAATTCTGCTTTTTCAGGTATAGATTCAGTTTTCATAGAAATTCTCTTCTTTCATATTGTATTATTTTTATTTGGATTTGTCAACCCTACTACTAATTTCTAATTGATAATAAAATTGTTTATACTTTGATTAAAAACTATCATTACATTGCCGCCAATCCCGCCAAAGCCTCATCCTCGACTTCAGTCCTGAACCCTTTAAACCAAAGCATAGGATTACTCATATACCAGTAGTCTCCGTAATTGCTCCCGGTTATTCCGGAATAAGTGCTTGTATTGGTATCAAACAGATCAATGCCCGCATAGTTAAAAAAGGCAACTTTTATGGTAAGGTGCGGTTTGTTATCGTTATGCCTGTACCAGTCATAATTGCTTGAAGCGTATTGTTCCGAAGATGTGGTTTTTCCGTTATTGCATAAACCTATGGAAAATTTGCCTTTTTCAATTTGCTCTCTTACCGAATCTCCGACCTGATAAGAAATTGTCGGATAATAACACTCAGACATGCAACTGTATTCAACAAGCATAGTTATCATATTATTCATTTCTTCACCGTATTGGTCAAATGGGGTAGGAAAGCAAAATCCGTAATCTTGTCGAAACCGTTCGGTATTTATGGTATATGCCAACGTTATCATATTGCAGCCGTATGAAGCGGATTGCATATTCCTGTTATTATACTCACCGTTTAAGTGTTCACCACCTAACCAAATGTCATATATTACTATGTCTTCTATGCAGTCACGTTTAACCCCCGGAAGCAAATCTACCTTTACCTCGGTCTCTTCATTTTCTATGGCAAGCGTTACGCCGGTTTCAACCGTTCGTGCGTATTTGAAGCCCATAGTATGCAGATCGGAATAATCGCCGTATTTACTTATTATACCGTTTCCGTCTTGTACAAGCTGCGAACTTTCGACGGGAAGATTAAAAAATCCTTGGAAGTATATAAATAGTGCGTTTTGAAAAAAATCATCAAGATTAATGTAAAATTCCGCCTCACTAATGTCCGCTTCTGTCAATATCTGCGAAATTATATTTGTAAATTCTTCCACAGTATTGTTATTTGTATCGTTGGACTCTATTTCAAAAATTTTCATCCATTCGCCATCATCGGGAGCTTCTAAGGTTATTATCATTTTTCTGGAGGGATTTCTGTTTTCGTCAATACCGTTTTCATAGGAAATATCGGCGTTAACACCGCCTTCTATAAGATTTTTCTGTAGTATTTGCTTTAAGTCCGCTATCTGCATAAAACTTAAAACGCTGCTTATGTCGCTGTTGGATATTCCCTTCACGGCTTCTTCCAATTCGTCCTCGTTTTTTGCTTCGCCTATTTTTCCGCCTAAACTTTCTTCTATTTTTTGGTTATAGCGTTCACCGTCTTCGTCGTCAATATTTTCCGAATATACGTCTTTACAAAGGCGGGTTTGATATAAGGCAAGGAAGCTCGGAAGATATAACTCAACGTTTCCGACGGTGTTATATTCAAAAATTTCCGTAGAATATTCACCAACAACAGTTAAAGTTTGCGTTTTTCTCTTTTTTCCGTCATCGGTTTTTTATTCTCTTACGGT
>CANDLP010000409.1 GCA_947385505.1 uncultured Clostridia bacterium | reverse complement strand
CGGTGGGCGAAAAGCATTTCTCATACAGCCTGAAATCCGCTTCCATATCTTCGCTGAGATCGTGTTTGGAAAGGGTGACTTTTATATTCTTGGTGTTTCTGAATTCTTTAGCGGCGGAGGAAATCATTTTTTCCAGAGCTTTTTTATCCTTTTGACTGAATACCGTCATAGTTATCTTTTCCGCCACTTCCATAGCCAGATCAAAAATACTACGGCGCTGTTCCGCCAAAATGTCCGCCTTTTCCTTTTCAACTTCACCGCAGAAGCGCTTAAGCTCAAGAAGACCGTCCTTGCACTTTTTCAGACCTTGGATATAGCCTTCTTCCTCGCCTTTTTTCAGACCTTCCATAAAGCCCTCGTCAAGACCTCTTTTTCTCGCATCGTCATAGGTCTGTTCCGATTTTTCGTCAATCTGAGTCAAAAGACGTCTGCCCTTGTCCTTGGCTTCCTCGATAAGTCTTTCCGCTTCCTCTCTCGCCTTCTCGAATTCACTGTCTGCCCTTTTGCGCATTTCCACAGCGTATTCCTGACCTTCGCGGCGATACTGTTCCCTAAGATTTTCCAACTCTTCAAAATCTATTTTCGGCGGCTCCGGAACATTTTCGGCTGTTTCGGAATTTTCAGCCTCTTCGACTTCCTTTTCGGATATGGCTTCCTCGGAGGCTTCAACGTCCCCGTGCTCGCCGCCGGAGGATTCATTGCCGCCCGATCGGTTGCCTATTCTGTTGTCTATTACGGCGTCGCCCTCTATTACTATGTTCCCGAAAGGATTACTGCCTTTTATAACTTCAAACATCGTGTTATTTCCTTTAGCAATCAAATAAAATATGCCCGAAAAATCAATTTTCGGGCAATAGTAATTTTATCTGTCTTAAAATATGGTATTGCCTTAACTATATTTTGTCAATATTCCGTAATTTAAGCTTGACAATTTTTTTCTATTGAGCATATAAATATGTAAATCCAAAAACACTGTTAAGCGATAATCTCGTCTTGTCCGCTCTTGGAAATGGTAACAACGCCTTCTTCCTCAAGCCTTCTGATAATGGCGACAATACGCTGCTGAGCCTCTTCCACATCACGCATACGCACATTGTGGAGATATTCCACGTCGGTCTGAGTAGCTTCACGCTTACGGGTAGACATATTAGCGTAAATAACCTCGGCCACATCGGGAGTAGAGCCTTTGATAGCGGTTGCCAGATCCTTTGCGTCCACTTCGTTGATAAACGCCTGAATCGACATGGAATCCAGGTGGGCAATATCCTCGAATACGAACATCTTCTGACGGATCTCCTCCGCCAATTTCGGGTCGCGAAGCGCCAATTCGTCGAAAATAAACTTTTCGGTAGAACGGTCAACCTTGTTCATTACATCGGCTATATAGTTGATACCGCCCACCTCCATGCTTTCGGTGCTGACCAGCATGGCAAATTTACGTTCAAGGGTTTCCTCAACTGACTTGGTAAATTCGGGACTTGCGCTGTCCATCTTGGCTATTCTTTCAACTACTTCTATGCGGATATTTTTGGGAAGCTCCGAAAGTATGGCAGACGCCTGATCGCTTCGGCAATAAGAAAGGATCAAGGCTATTGTCTGGGGATGCTCGTTCTGCACCATCGCCAAAAGGTTCTTATAATCCGCTTTTCTTACAAAAGCGAAGGATTTTGTCTTAAGCTGTTTTGTAATGCGCTCAAACAGCGCCTGCGCCTGTTCCGGACCAAAAGCCTTTTCAAGTATTTCTCTGGCGTATTCAACGCCGCCCTCGGAAATTACCTTTTGTGTAAGGCACAGCTCATAAAATTCGTTAAGTACATTGCCGACCACGTCCACGGGCCAGTAGTCCATTTTGGCCACCTCAACGGTAAGCCTTTCGATCTCCTCGTCGGTAAAATGCTTATATACCTCGGACGCGTTGGCCGCGCCTATTGAGGAAAGCACCATAGCGGCTCTTTGTATAGAGGTTATTTGCTCATCGGCCAAATCTGTCCCCTCCTTTCATACTATCCGGTTGTTAAAGGATCAGTCTTCTCCTCTCATCCAGCTTCTTATAAGCTGTGCGACAATTTCGGGATTATTCTTGGAGAAGTCTCTGATCTCGCGCTTAAGAGCCTCGTCTCTGGTTTCGGGCTGCTCCTCGCTGAGGCTGGTAAGCTCAAACTCCGTTTCATCCATTCTTCCGGGGTTAAGCATTTCTCCTCCTCCTTCTTCACCGTATCCGTAGCCTTCTCCCGCTTCAGTGGCAGGTATGGGCGCAGACACAAGATGTGCCGCCGTGCGGCGTTTTTTTCTGGAGCCGGGAGCGTTGAGGGCAAGGATAAGAAGTACTATCAAAACAATACCTAAGATAATTATGATAGCAATCATTACCATGCTCTGACTGCTTACGCTTCCGATATTAAGCGCCGAGCCGTCTATAATAGGATTTGTGGTTTCAATAAACGGTGTGGTCTTAATGGAAACATTTTCAACGTCGGCTCCGATGGCGTTGGCAATAGTGTTGCGCCAGCGAAGCTCCTCGTCTCCGGTTAGGTCGTTGT
>CANDLP010000408.1 GCA_947385505.1 uncultured Clostridia bacterium | reverse complement strand
CTATCAGGAGATAGCCGCCGTCTTTTTTTACGAACATGGAGGAAATGTTTTTCAGGGCGAGCCTGCCGAAATCGTCATACAGCACGAACATTTTCTTGGTGTTCTGCAAGGTCAGGTCGATAGCGTTTTCTATCATATCGAAAAGGGTGGAATTTTCCTCTACTCTTGAAGGAATTTTAAAGGCGGTGTCTTCAATATCGCCCGTTTGAAGTTCAAAATCGGTAGAGATCATTTGAAGCAGTTCGGAGGCGGTTTTATTTTCATAAACATAGGTGTCCTTATTATTTAAATATCTAAGCTGATCATAAGCGGTCACCTCAATAATTCCGTCCTTATCCCGCTTTTGGGTAAACACAAACCCGTAAAAAACTTTTTTGCCGTCCACGGTAAGCCGCACCGCCGCGCCCTCGGAAAAATTCAGCTTATTGTCCTTGATTACCTTAAACACAAGCTTTCCGGGGGTACTCCGCCTTTGGGTAGTCCATTCTATCCCTTCCTCCACGGCGGGAAGCACAAGCTCCGATCCGTCGGCATTAGCTATTATCAGTTCAACGTCCATTTTACCCCCTAAATCACTTTAACACTGTCTGCCGTTACCCACCCCTGCCACAGCCCGTCGGGCGTTGTGATGTGGTACGGGTGTGAGCTTCCCGGATTGATAAAGTTGATTTTCCCCCGATAATTTGTCCTCATCTGTCCCGGAGCTTCGCCGTAGGAATTTCCGTGAAGCCGACCGTTTACGATAACATCACAGCCTATTGTGGCAGGTTTTGAAGCTTGAACCGTCGAATCCGCTCTTTTATTTTGGACGTCAGCGGAGACCGTGCCGTTATCGGTTTTGATAACCGCCGTTTTAGTGCCGAATTCGCGGTATTGCTTAAGCTTTATCTTTACCGTAACATCAAAGCCGTTTTTAGCTTGTTCGGTCACGGTATAGCTTTCCATCGACACTTTTATGTTTGTGGGAAATAAAGCTTTTCCCGTCGGCATTAAGCGGGACACGATGAATTGAAACGGTTTTTTATCGGTTTTCAGTCTCTCGAAATAATCAAGATAATAGGAAGCCTCCTTAAAGCCGTCGCGGTAAACCGAAAAGGGATATTTTACCTGAGGTATTTCACAGTCAAAATCAATATCTGTCAGCCCCGCTTTTTTCAGCAGGTTTATTTCGCCTTCGTTTATAAGGGTCAAGGTGCTGTTGGCATTGTTGATTTTAAGCTGCAATTTTTGGGGAGGAATTGGCAGCAGGCATTTGTCTAAATAGAAGTCGTAGCCGTTTTTTGACACTTAGGCGTGCACCCCCTCTGTTACGATAAATACCGCCTCTGTCACCGCGTCGGTAATACCGTTAACAATTCCGTCCAGATCGGTGTCCGAAGAAATATTGTTGTTATTGGTCTGCTCGATCGTGATTTCGGCGGTGGTAAAGCGGTTGATGGTTTCACGCTCCGCTATGTCGCGGAGGTATTTCAGTTCTTCGTCGGTGACGGAAAGGGAGTCGGCTATGTTGGAAGTGTTGGCGTCAATATTGCCTATTCCGTTGTATATATCGGAAAAGTCATTTGCCCCCGGAATACCATCGGCGTTAAATAGACCATCCGTACTGAATCCGGAAAAGAAATCGTCTACACCGGCGCCGAATTCCGCACCCATATTAAACGCCGCTTGAGTATCTATACGATCAAGTTTTAAAGCGTCCACATCCCATTTTTCCATGACCTTTTCCGCTTCTCCAAAGGTATCATCGACCCAACCGTTCATGCCATCACGCCAACCTTGTACTCCATCGGCAAGGCTTGTTCCGAAAACAGCGTCAATAGCGGAAGCCAAGGCTTGCAAAATACTTAGCACAAAATCGGCTACACTGATAAATATACGCACAATCCCCGCCAAAGGATCGTTAAACAATGTTCCTATAGCATTTGCAATATCAGCTATAAAATTGTAAATTGAAGCAAAAATATCAACTACCAAATTCCAAGCGGCAATAAGCACATTTCCCACTGTAGCAAGTATGGCCATAACGCTTCCGCAAATTATTTCTGTTGCGGAAATAGTACTTCCGGTAGCTTTATTTACCGCTGCAACTACCGCATATATAATAGCGATCAAAGCAATTATCATAACGATAATCCACACAATCGGGCACCCCAGAAGCGAAGTGTTAAAAAGCCACTGTGCGGCTGTCGCTATTGCTGAAACAGTTTTATACACCAAAAACGCGGCAGCTACCACCATCAATGCGACCGCTATGGGTTTTAAGGCCGGAGCAATTGATGACCAGTTGCTTATTATAGAGTTTGCTGCCTCTATAAGCCAACTCACAACCGTAAGGGCAAAATTTGCGACAGCCGCTACCGCATTTATAGCCATTTCGGCAAACAACTGAAATTCTTCACTGTTTGCCAATTCGCTAAGTCTTTCCAGCACTGGCTGAAACGCCATTAACGCCTGATTTTCAAAGGAAGTCCAAATCTGCGAAAATGTCATAGGCATGCTTTCAAATTTAGCGTTAGTCTCATCTGCCGCGGCGAACATTGCATTTTTAACTATTTGGGCGGTAATTTCACCCTC
>CANDLP010000407.1 GCA_947385505.1 uncultured Clostridia bacterium | reverse complement strand
TGCTCATTTCGATTTTCCTTTCCTACATTTCCATAGCCAAATCTTCTTCAAATTCCGCTTCAACAATTATTACGGGAGGTTCGTTAATCGCATTGTAAAATTCTTGTTTCTGCTGAATTTCGGATTCAGCCATCAGCTCGCCGCTGATAATTTTTTTCGATATCTTTTCTGTAACCGACTGTAAGGTTTCGTCTGTTTCCTCGGTTTGTTCGGATTCAAAATATATGCATACTTCCTTGTATATTTTATCCGAAATAAACTGTTCGGCGGAATCCTCGGCGTATGAATTTCCCTGAACTTGTTCGGCGGGCAGTTCTTCTCTTACCCAATTCACAAATTTATTCCAAGCCTGCGAGAAAAACTCCTTTAACCGCTCTATGATTTTTTGAACCACAAGCTCAAAACGAAGCTTTTGCATTTGCTCCGCGCTGAAGGCGGAGTCGGCGTATACGCCGGTATCTATGCCGTCACGTTCTCCGAATTTAATCTGTTTCATCTGGAGAGCGTTCAGTTCGGGATTCAGCATATTTTTTAGATTGAGTCCGCGCCTTGCGGCGTCCATTATTTCTTTTGCCTGACTGTCGTTGTAAGCTCCGGTTTGCACCACCGTATGTACAAGCTTACCTACGTCTACATCCGCGGCTGCCGTGCGCCTGATCTCCCTCATTGTTTCGGCCGATATGGCGGGACCACTGTAAAGCGATATGTCAAGTCCCGCTTTTTTCGCCAAGTACAGTTCATGAAGCTGAGCAACGTTATAATCGGGATTTTTAATGTCCTCAATACTAAGTCCCGATCTGATACATTTCCTGAAAACCGCTGTTTGTTCTTCCGTAAATTTTTTTGCCATTATGATATCCTCCTTTAAAAATATGTGTACGGGGTTGCAACCGTCGGATCTGACCGCCGCTTTAAAGATAAAAAATATCTCTGCTGCATATTTATTGCAAATTAAAAAGGGAACATATAGTCCCCTTTTTACTGCAATAAAAAATAACCTAATCAAGGCTAATACGCTTTTTCTTTCATATTTCCATTTCTTCACAGTCCTGCATTTCTTCGTCAATAATAACAATCTCCGATTCGGAGTTACTAAGCAAGCCTTCAAGTTGGCTTCCCTCTGCCGCCGCATTATTTACGTTACACTGTTCTAACCTTTCATGGAATAATTGACGCTGCTCAGCATAATCAGCGACAGTGTGTTCAATATCTTTAACCATATTTTTTATTATATCCAAATCGTAGTGTTTTAATGAGGAATTTTCATTTGTTCTATATTCTTCGGCGGCGTTACCGTGTACGGTATAAATACTTGCCTTATGTTCATCAATATTTAAATCCACTGAAACAGCAAATTTATCACCTTGTTCTATTTCAGCGGCTCTCTCGCAGGATATTTCTTTTCCTTTATTCGACAAAACCGCCCACGGATTTTTCGATGAAGCATATATTTTGAATATATCCAATTGATTGAGATTACCGGAATTTTGATAGTATCCGATTTCGCCGTTTTGTTCGATTGAAAACAGGGTTATAGGCTGTGTTTTTATTTCATTCATGGTAAACTTCCTTTCATTTTTAATTTAAAACGGGTAATCATCGTCAACGGCAGCCTCCGCAAAATCTTCCGCGCCTGCGTAAGGAGCGGAAGCAGAAGACGTATTTGTACCAAGCGGCTGAGAAATCGGAGAAGAAGGAACATTATTGGTATTCTCCGTTTCTTTGCGTTCTCCGGTAAAGCGAACATTGCTCACTATCATTTCCACCACATTCTGGGTTGAACCGTTTTTATCAACATACTGACGGGTTTGCAGTTCGCCTTCCGCAAGTATCATTCTGCCCTTTGAAAAATATCGACATATAAATTCCGCATTGCTTCTCCAAGCAACAATGTTAAAAAAATCTGTCTTTTTTTCTTCGCCCTTCACCTGATAGGAACGATCCACCGCCAAGCGGAATGACACATAATTCGTACCGTTAGGTATGGTTTTAAGTTCAAGATTGTTACAAATTCGTCCCATTAAAATTGCTTTGTTAAACATTTTTATTATTTCCTTTCTGTTTTTCACTTTCACATTTTTAAAATTCTTCTTTCAATTCTTCCACCGATATTTCAAGGACAGCTGCTATATCGCATATTATCTTAAATTATCAAATAGATTTGATTGACCGGGAAGATCGTTGCAGGCTTGAAGCATTTTTTCAAGTTCTTCCTTTTCTTCCCGCTCAAATTCTGCGTTGGCTATCCGTGCCGCTTCCAAATCTATTAAATCTGCAAGCTTAAAATCCATTCTTTTTTCCTTTCTGTAACTATTATTTTATACTTTTCAATTTTTACCCCATCACATCTCAGGCTCAAAGCTTTCTTCATCCGCTTCGGCTTCGGTAACAACAAAGGTCTCTGTCTGTTGATTTTATTCGTCACTGATCGTTTCTTCGGACTCAGCTTTCGCAGTCTCCTCCGTTTTCTCTCTTTGCTGTACTTTCCCTATAGAAAATACACGCCTTGTAAATATAGTCCTCTGCCTCCTCATATGTCTCGAAGGAGGGAATTACGGTTTTCAGCTTATCGGTATAAAAAGTATTTTCACGTTTTA
>CANDLP010000406.1 GCA_947385505.1 uncultured Clostridia bacterium | reverse complement strand
CGGCAGCGAAATACCGGTATTCGGAACGGAGTTGGTAACAACCGCAATATTTAAAAGCGCTTGCAGTCCCATCTGGAATGTAATACCGAAGGCAAGCATCATTCCGAATTTATCCCTCGCCTTGATAGCTATATAAAAGCCTCTCCATATAAGAAGAACAAACAGCAGTATTACCAGCGCCGCGCCGACAAAGCCCAGTTCTTCGCAGATTATGGGGAAAATAAAGTCGTTTCTGGCTTCCGGGAGATAAGCGTATTTTTGTCTTGAATTTCCGAAGCCCAACCCGAAAAGCCCGCCGCTTCCTATGGTTACCAAAGACTGATAGGTCTGGAAGGTGTCGTTGCGGATATCCGCTTCGGGGTCAAGAAAGCTGATTATACGGGCGTCAAAATAATCATAGCCCATTTGTTTAAGCAGCATTACTCCCAAAATTACCATAGGAACCATAATAAGAATGGTTATAAAAAGGTGCTTGGAGTTAAGTCCTCCCACAAACATCATAGAGAAGCCTATTGCGAACACTATTATGGTAGCGGAAAGATGCGGCTGTATCATAAGCGAAAAGCAGGAAACGCCCAAAACTATCATAAAAGGTATATATCCCTTTTTAAAATCCTTAAGATACCCGTATCTCTTTTCTATCATGTAAGCGAAAACCACTATTACGGCGAATTTCAATATTTCTGAAGGCTGGAAAGTTATAGAACCTATCTCCAGCCATCTTTCCGATCCGTTCCCAACGGAGCCGACTACCTTTACTGCGCCCATAAGGGCTAATGAACCGCCGCCGAGAGCGTACAGTACAAGCTTTTGGGAGAAAATATGATAATCGAAGTTTGCCGCCGCAATCATTGCTGCCAATCCCACTACCGCGAACAAAGCTTGTTTTTTAAGGTAGAACAGGCTGTCTCCCTTAGTGGTGTACGCCACCGCATAGCTGGCGGAAAACATCATTATAAGCCCGAAGGCGAGCAATACAAGCACAATTGTAAACAGCGGGTAATCGAAGCCGCTTCTTACCCATACGGTTTTTTTCTTCGTTTTTTCCCTATGGGCTGATTTTGATCTTTTGGATACTGCGCCCGATGCCGCTGTGTGAATGGGAGCTGCGCCGCCCGCCGATGCCTTTCTTATGTCGCGGTAGGCGTTTCTTTTATCCTGATCTCCTGAGGTTATGTTTGCGGAGATTTTTTTTCTTTTATCTGAAAGCCTTATATTGCCCGATGAGTTTTTTTTTGCCGAGGCTTTTCCGGCGGTAATGGTTCTTTCGGTCACTTATAAGCTCCTTTCGGTATAAATTTAAAAAGATAATGCTACCGCAGCTGTTCCCGCCAATATTGCCAACAGCGAAAATACCGCGTCTATCTTTATTTCTTTCCAACCCCTGAGCTCAAAGCTGTGATGAATGGGAGTCATTTTAAACAGCCTTTTCCCGTGGGTTATCTTAAAATAAGTGGTTTGTATCAGCACCGTAAGCGCTTCCCAGATATAAACAGCCGCCGCAACGATCATCGCTGCTTCACAGCCCGATCCTACGCCTATTCCTACCACCATTCCTCCCAAAAACAGCGAGCCGGTATCTCCCATAAAAACTTTAGCGGGGGGAAAATTCCAGAAAAGAAAGCCGAGACAGCCGCCCGCCGCCGCAACGGATACAATTGTCATACCGTAAAGCTTTATGTTGGCGGTTATAAGTACGAAAGCCAGAAAATAAATAAAGGAGATGCTTCCGCAAAGTCCGTCTATACCGTCGCTTAAATTAACGGCGTTGACCAGATAAAGCATTACCAATCCCATCAGGATATAATAAAAAAACGAAAGGTCGATCTGAAACAAAAAGGGAACATTTATAACTGTTGACGTATCACCGCTTAACACCCGCGAAGTAAAATAAGCGGCGATTATAAGCACTTGAAGCACTATTTTCTGTATAACGGTAAGCCCTTCGTTGCGCTTTTTCTTTATTTTAATGTAATCGTCGAGAAATCCGACAAAGCCGAAGCAAAGCCCCATTATCAACGCGGAAATTCCTTTTAAAGCCGCGCCCGTTCCGATAATGTCAAAGCTTATATAATTGTTTTTCCAAAGCAGCACATAACCTATGATCACCGCCGCCGTCACTCCGATAAAGAACATAAGTCCGCCCATGGTCGGAGTACCCTGCTTCTTTTCCTTGTGCCATTTGGGTCCTATATCCAGAATAGTCTGACCGTATTTCAGCTTCCGCATAACCGGTATTACCCAGCATCCCATACAGACGGTAACAGCAGCCGCTGCTGCCGCCGTTATCAATATTATCCACAGTATCATAGTCACAAAGCCCTTTCTGAGTACCTGTTTTCACAAAACACATTAATTATCCTGCGCAGACAGGCGTTAATCAAATCTTCCTTGTTCAGTTAAAATCTCCTTTACTATTTCGTGCTCATCAAAGTGCAGATAGTCGGCTCCGTATATCTGGTGAGTTTCATGACCTTTTCCGCAGAGCACTATCACATCCTTAGGCCTTGCCTGTTTCAGAGCATATCGGATAGCTTCATGCCTGTCTTCTATGGCTGTATAAACAACCATCGTTTTGTCAAGACCTTTTTCAACCTGCC
>CANDLP010000405.1 GCA_947385505.1 uncultured Clostridia bacterium | reverse complement strand
AAGCCCTAATGAGACTTTACTTGTCAGAAAAATTTTACTTTTCCCATTTTTTCCGCTTTTTTTGTCTGTGTTTCAGCGGAGTACCCCAATGCCGCCATACCGAAAACAATATGATCCGAGGGTATTTCAAATTTTGTAAGAAGTTTTCTTACATCTGGGTCGCCGCATATTCCATTAAGCTGGTTTATCCATACCGAGCCTATTCCCAATGAGTGTGCGGCAAGGAAAATATTTTCAAGGGCACAGGCGTTGTCGTCACGTCCATAGGGTGAATCGGCGCTGTTGGAAGGTATTATCAGGGCGGCGGGTTTGTACATATCGTAGCCGTTCCTGCCAAGGGCTTTTTCGATAACGGAGGCCAGTGCGTCTATATCCGTTCGTTCCGTAAGTACCGTAAATTTCCATGTCTGAAGATTTCTTGCGCTGGGAGCGTATAGTGCGCATTTTACCAGCGTCTCCAGTTCTTTTTTGGGTATCTTCTTTTCACTGAAGGATCTCACGCTTCTTCTTGATAAAATATTTTCAATAACTTCGTTCACAGCTTTTTCCGTCCTTTCTTTTCTGCATTAACAACATAATTAAAAAGCTTTGTTAACTGATATAAACATTGTCAATCGCCTGTGGATTCTCTTAGCACAAGGCTGTGCGGCAGCATATATATGCTTTTGTCGGGGATTTCACTTTTCATATTGCTTATCAGCTTTTCGATAACGAGCTTTCCTTGAAGGAAACACGGCTGCTCCACCGTTGAAAGATGCGGGACAAATATATGGGAGTAGGCTATGTTGTCAAATCCGAAAAAGATTAAGTCCTTGCCGATGTTGACTCCCTTTGATATGGCGTAGTTCATAGCGCCTATCGCGATCATATCGGATATGGAAAATATTGCTGTCGGCGGTTCCTCAAGACCTAAAAGATAGCGGCAGCCCGCCGTGCCGGATTCGGATTCATATGTGCCAAAATAAACCAATTTTTCATCGTAGGGAATATTGTTTTCAGTGAGAGCCTGTCGGTATCCTTTTTCACGGTCAACCGAACTTTGGCTTCTGGTTTCAGTGGAGATAAGGCCTATTCTCCTGTGACCTTTGCTTATAAGATAGTTTACCGCGTCTTTTCCCGCCTTTACGTTATCTATGGTAACGGTTAGCACGTTGCAGCCTTCCATACGTTCAAGGCAAAGTGCGATATTGTGATTTTCAGCAAGCTTTGATATTGTGGAGGCCTCCTGTTTCGCCCCCAAAAGCACCGCTCCGTCAACCGAATGGGAAAGCAGCATTTTTAACAGGTGCATTTCATGTTCGGGATCGTCGTGGGTGGTAGCGATAAGAACGTCATATCCTTGGGCAAAGGCGGCTTCGTCCATGCCGCGAAGTACGTCGGAATAAAAGCTTTGCTCTGTGGCGGCGATTATGGCTAAAATACGCTTAGTCTCGCTTTTGCGAAGGTCTCTTCCGAGACAGTTGGGATTGTATCCCATTTCTTCCATGACCTTTGTGACCTTTTCAACGGTTTCGTCGGAAACGTTTGAATGTTTGTTGAGAACTCTTGAAACCGTTGCAACGGAAACGTTTGATGCTTTTGCAACATCTTTTATAGTAACGCCCATTTTTATGATCATTCCTTTCCCATACAGACGCTGTTTTCTTTAATTAATAGTATATTATAATATTTTACCATACTTACGGGTTAAATACAATCGGTTGATTTGCCTAAAAAATTTTGGGTATTTTAGCTAAATTGTCTTAATGTAATCGTATTCTGAGGTTGTATTTTTGTGTTTGTCAGAATTTACAACAGTGAATTAAAAATTTTGTAAATTTTTTTGCTTTACTTTTTTCTTAAATTAACTTAAAATATACTTAAAAGTTTTTGCCTGTATATGCAGGACGCGTTCACAATTATTTGTATAGGTAATACTATTTGTAAATCATATTATAGACAAATTGAGCATATGGAATGATTTACAAATAGTGTTTTGGGAGTAATTATTTATCAATCTATTGTCTATAGATTGATAAACAATCAGTATAAGATGAAAAGGGAAAGGTAATGAAATGATTAAAAAAACCGTAACCATGAGCGATATAGCCGCCGAATTGGGGTGCAGCACCGTTACCGTATCCAAAGCTCTCGGCGATAAAGACGGAGTAAGCGACGAGCTCAGGCAGCGCATTAAACAAAAGGCGAATGAAATGGGGTATCGGGTAAGCTATTTGTCAAAAAATACCAAAGAACCGCTTACTTATAATATCGGAGTACTCGTTGCAAAACGTTTTATAAGCGATGCCAGCGCTTTTTATTGGGTTGTGTACCGTTATATAGTTGAACTTCTGCAAAAACAGAGTTATTACGGCATTTTGGAGGTTATTCCCGAAAGGGACGAACGCACGGGACAAATGCCCAATTCGGTTACCGACAGAAAAGTGGACGGTATTATTGTTTTAGGGCAGTTTTCGGACGATTATGTTGAAAAAATACTTGAATCCCATATTCCGGTTGTATTTCTGGATTTTTACAGCAGCCGTTCGGACGTTGAAACGGTACTGTCAGACAACTTTTTAGATCGGAAGAGCACACGTCTGAACTCCAGTCACGGAGCGTCATCT
>CANDLP010000404.1 GCA_947385505.1 uncultured Clostridia bacterium | reverse complement strand
AAATAAAGAAAGGGTATTTTGGTCATGATATTATTTGTCTGTGAAACTTTTTTTCAATTACTTAATGCCGTCAATATAAAAGAACAGTGTTATAAAGAAGAAAAAGCGGATTTGGTTCTTACTGAATCGTCAGACTTCTCGCAGCTTTTGAAAGCTTTAAAAAATATAGGTACTTTTGAAAATATTATTCTTTTCGATTTTGTTCAGGAAAGAGACAGAGAAGAATTGAAAATTAATATAAATAAATATATATCCGGAGAAAAAAAATATAAAAACTTAAATGATATAAAAGAAGAGTATTCAGATTATTTTATGCCGGTTGATACATCTTTGTTTCAGAAGCTGATTTATTATAAAATTGTATGCAATGGTTATATACCAAAAGTACATATTTTTGAAGAGGGTATGCTTACTTATTTTCAGGATGTTTTGTTTAATTTAAAAAATGATGGAATTAAACACGGCTTTTTTCCTGATGAAAAAAGGCTGTGCAATAATATAGACGAAATTTTGGTATACGACCCCGATTTGTTTAGCGGATCAAATTATTATCAGGTAAACCGGATTCCCAAAATTGATCCTGAGATATCACAGGTTATAAAGGTATTTAATGGAATATTTGGTGAGTGTCATATGCCAAAAGAAAAATATATTTATCTTGCCGAACCTTTTGCGGTTGAAGGACTAAATAATGACGAAATGACAATTTTAGACGGGATAGCCGATATTGTCGGTAAAGAAAATATTATTGTAAAGTTACATCCAAGAATGGATTCCGGTATATATGAGTCAAATGGATATAAAACCTTTGTAGAGACTAAAAAGCCGTGGGAGCTGTTTGTGTTGCATTCTGAGTTTGAAAAAAAGATTCTTATAACTGTGTCTTCAGGTGCTGCAATAACTTCAAAACTTTTATATAATAATAAATATAAAGTAATATATCTTTACAGAATTATGGCACTTTCGTTAAGATATCATGTTAAGCATAAATGTTTTCCTGACTTTTTTAAAAAGGTATATCAATTATTTAATGAAGAGGAAAAGAATTTATTCTGTCCTAATTCTGTTTTGGAGCTTAAAATGACTATTAAATACCTTGAGGGAGAGACGTAAATGAGAACACAGCCCTTGATTTCAATATTAGTACCTGTGTACAACTCAGAAAAATATTTAAGGCGCTTTTTGGATTCCGCCGTACAGCAAACTTACAATAATATAGAGATTATTTGCGTGGATAATCTATCCGAGGACAATTCTTACAGCATTTTGTTGGAGTATCAGCAGCGCTTTCCTGAAAAAATATTTGTTTATCAAGCCAAAGAACATTATGAATTTGTCGGTGCGGGACGCAACATAGCTTATAGATATTCACACGGCGAATACCTATATTTCTGCGACTCTGATGATATTATACAATTCAGAGCTATTGAGATGCTGTATAATGCGGCATTTACATATGACAGCGATCTTGTATGCGGGTATGCAATTGCGGTTCTTGTGGACGAAAACGGAACTGCCAAGAAATTTAATTTGGGGTTTAAAAGATCATTTAGGGCGAGTAACGATGCTGCTATTATCAGTGGTGCGGAGTTATGGATGCGTTTGATAAAGCGATCCCTTTTTGAAAAAACAGGTTTATTTCCGGAGGATGTTACATTTGATGATGTTGCACAATTAACTGTTATTCAGTCATATGCGGAGAATATCAGGTTCCTTCAATATCCTGTTTACTATTATTTCCGCCGCGAAGGTTCTACGGCGGGAACGCCTTCTCTTTCTGTTGCATTAAGTTCTATTAGAGCAGAACGTTATGCGCTTAATAACTGTGATCCGGCGCACAAAGATGCAGTTTTAAAATTTGTAGTTCACAGAATAAAGGCAAATCTTGATACACGTTGGCAGTATACTGATTATTTTATTGATTGGATCAAGGAATTGATGCCGTTAATTCAGGAGGATGAGATGATTACATCTGATCGTCCCCTTTATTCCACATTGAAATTCCTCAGCGATTTGAAAGATATTAAGATACCCAATATAGTTTATGTGAGTGGTTTTTTTGGGAAACAGGTCTCGAAACAGCGCATTGAGGAATTAGAAACGACTGCATTCGCCGAAGGGGGCAGGGTTGTGATTATGGATGAAAGCAACTGTGATTTAGATGAAAATCCATATATAAGAAATGCAGTCAATCACGGCAATTATGACTTGGCAGAAGGTTATTTTGCGTTAAAAAATATATATGAAAAAGGTGGAATATATATTCACGATAATGTGAGAATTGTTAACTGTTTTAATTTTTGCAAGTATTTATTTGGATTTTTTGGTTTTGAAAATGAGAACACATATACTGACAAGGTTTTTGGCGCTTCACAAGAAAATCAAGCAATTAAATCATTGCTTGATACATTTAGTGATGAGTGGGATAAAAAAGGAGAATATTTTAACCTTTCTGCACGAATAGGGATAATATTGACTATAAAATATGATTTTCCCCTTGACGGAAAAACACATTTGTACAAAAAACCTGTTTCCGTATTGCAGCCAAGTATGTTAGTTGTCAATGTAAGTGATATGTTCGGAAGTCTTCATTGTATTTCATCGAT
>CANDLP010000403.1 GCA_947385505.1 uncultured Clostridia bacterium | reverse complement strand
ATTATATCAATGACATAGCTGTTAAAATCCTCCTTATCGGCAAAAGGCTGACCGTATCTTAAATAGTTATAGACCTCGCCGTACCGCTCTTCGGTATTAAAAAGACAGACGGCAAATATTTTATAAGTACCTTCCTTTGCCAAGGTGTCAAAAGTTAAGGTAGGGTGCTTTTGATAAAAGCTGATAGTTTTATCCGCGCCCTCTTCGGGATTGTCTTTATCGTAATAATATCTCGAAAGCTTTGAAAAAGCCGTTGAGGAGGTGGTGTTATGACCGTAAAGTATTGTAAAATCGGGAGCGGTTCCCTTTGTGAAATCATTTCTGTAATCCGCGAAGATGGTGCCCGACTTGCTGCTGCCGCCGTAAAAATCGGTGTTAAGGTATTTGTCGTTATCAACGGTCTGAACCACCGGAAGATCTATAATTTTACTGTCTTCGCCTATGTTTATCCAACCGATAAGATCGGGATTTTCGGAATAAAGGGTCATCATTTCTTCCCTTATGAATGGCTTTTCGCTTTTGATTTCCTTTATTTCCTCCTGCTCAAGATTAAGATTTCCGCTGCTTGCCTGCTCTTTTATTTCCTGAAGCTGAGGCGTTACGACATATTTCTGTACTATCTCTCCGTAAACGTCTTTTATAAGAATACCGCCCGTTATGGCAAAGGCTATCACTGCGCCGATAAACACTACCTTCCTCACTATTTCCGCAAAATCGTCGCCTTTATAGGGAACGGCGGCTATGAGAATACGGGTAAAAAAGTCCTTTTCCTTCCCCTTGCTTCTTGCCGAAGGCGGTCTGACGGTGTAGTTATTTACCATTGTATCACTGTCCTTTAAAACTTTTTCATACGGCATAACAAATCCGTTTTTATTTATGCCTTTTATGTCAAATTTCCGATCTTTATAGCGTATATGAAAATAAAGCAATTTTGTACAATTTCGCTAAATGCGTGGCGATTTCAAGGAAAAAAGCGGAGGAATACGAAGTATTCCGAGCATTTTTGACGCAGAAAGCGTCCGCAGTTAGTAGAAATTGTGCAAATTGCGACTTTTCAGATAGCCCCTAATCAAGCTCCGCTTCAAGCAGCTTAAGCGCCTTAAGAACCGCCTGTGATCTTATAAACTCCCTTTCCGTCATATCCGAAGGGCAACCCTCGGTTTTGAAAAGAAAACACTTTGCCTTTGGCGGCGAGCCTTTTTTGCAAATCCCTATCCAGACGGTGCCTACTGGCTTTTCCTTCGTTCCTCCCGAAGGTCCGGCTATTCCCGTTGTTGAAACGCCGAAATCGCTTTCAGCCGCTTTTGTCACTCCTTCCGCCATCGCTTTGGCTACCTGTTCGGAAACCGCGCCGAATTGCTCTAAATATTCGGAGGGGACGTTAAGCTTATCGCGCTTTATTCTGTTGGCATAGGTGCATATTCCCATATCAAAGACTTCCGAAGAACCGCTTACGGAAGTGATAGCGGCGGAAATCAAGCCGCCTGTACAGCTTTCGGCTGAAGCGGCTTTTTTCTTCAAAGCTAAAAGTAATTGTACTACATTTTCAGCGTGTTTGTCAATATCTCTTTTGATTTCTGCGGTCATTTCTATATATTACCTGCCTTTACGGTAAAGTTTTTCCTGTCAAGTAGGATTTTGGGCATAACAGTATTTTTAATTTCATATATTATTTGATATTATATTTTAAAATCTTTTACCGTTATTCCCTCAATCGCTTTTCTTATAAGCGGGTCAAAATCAAATTTCGATTCTTCTTTAAGCACATCTTCTATCAGCGGCTTGGTTTTGGGATGTTTTGGAGTAAATACCGTGCAGCAATCCTCGTAAGGGAGTATAGAAGTTTCAAAGGTATCTATTTTTCTCGCCGTTTCCACTATTTCCTTTTTGTCCATTCCCACCAAAGGTCTTAAAACCGGATAATCAGCGGCTTTATCCGTACAGGCTATTGCAGATAAAGTCTGGCTTGCCACCTGACCTACGCTTTCGCCTGTTATAAGGGCGGAGCAATGACTTCTTTCACAGACGGTATTGGCTATTTTGAGCATCAGCCTTCTCATAATTACGGTAAAATAATCGTTGTCACAATTATCCCGCAGCGCTTCCTGAATTTCGGTAAAGGGAACACAGTAAAACCTGATACTGCCGCAATATTCCGTAAGCTTTTCGCAAAGGGTCTCAACCTTCATCAAGGCTCTTTCGGAAGTGTACGGCGGACTTTGAAAGTGTATTGCGTCTATTCTCAGCCCTCTTTTAGCCATCATATATGCCGCTACCGGGCTGTCTATTCCTCCGGAAAGAAGCAAAAGAGCGTTACCGTTGCTTCCGACAGGCATTCCGCCCACTGCGGGTATCTTTTCCGCGTTAATATAAGCGCCTTTGTCCCTTATTTCAACCAGAACAGTGACGTCGGGCGTGTGAACGTCGGTTATAAGGTGGGGATAAGCTTCGGAAAGGGCGCCGCCCAATTCCTGCTGTATCTGCGGACTGGTAAAGGGAAAGCTTTTATCCGCCCGCTTCGCTTCCACCTTAAAGCTTTTCGCTCTTTCGAGCGTATTTTTTAAATAAGGTATGCACCAATATTGCGGATATTGATTATGGAAAGAT
>CANDLP010000402.1 GCA_947385505.1 uncultured Clostridia bacterium | reverse complement strand
CCTTAGTCAGCAGAAATTGTGCAAATTGCGGCTTTTCAGATAGCCCATAGCATTACTTTTTCAAACCTCATTATACAAATTAACATCGTCCCCTCTGATCTCAACGCCCTTAGCTTCAAACAGCTCGCTTACCGTAGCAAACTGATATCCTTCCCCCAACATATAGGGGATAAGCGTATCCAAAGCTTTTACTGTTTCGGAGTTGCCCTCCGAGTCGTGCATAAGTATTATTACTCCGTCGTAAAGCTGCTCTTTTATCCTGCTTACCCGCATTTCAGCCGTAACTTTTTCTTCCCAGTCGTTACATCCTATGCCAGCTATAAACGGCATATCTATGTTTTCGTACATAACGTTGTTTACCGCGATATAAGGCGGACGGAAAAATTTTGTATCCTTGCCTGTTATTTTCTTTACCATATCCGAAACGTAAGCTGTTTCTTTCCTGATCTCTTCGGGGGAAAGATTAGGCATAACGGAATGAGTTTTTGAATGGTTATTGATCTCACAGCCTAACTCAAAGGCTCTCTTTATTACTCCTTCCGTGTTCGGAGTAATACTGCTTCCCACCACAAAAAACGACGCCCTTACTCCGTATTTCTCCAAAAGATCCAATACTTCGTTGGTGGTGCCGGTATTCGGCCCGTCATCAAAAGTCAGTGCTATTACAGGTTTATCAGGGTCGATTTTGTACGTTAACGCTTTTGTACTTTTGATCATTTTATTTCCTCACAAAAGATAAGAATACATTGTGAATAATCATATATAAATCAATGTTTTTGGCGTTTCGGTAATGATATTGCAGCCGTCCTTTGTTACGACGCACATATCCTCTATTCTTACACCGTATTTTCCAGGAATATACACGCCCGGTTCAATGGTAATGACCATACCCTCGTGAAGGGTGGTGCCGCTTCGGCTGCTTACGGAAGGGTTTTCGTGTATTTCAAGTCCAACGCCGTGACCGAGGCCGTGGGTAAAATACTGCTCATATCCCCATGCGTCCAAAGTACTTCTCGCCACATTGTCAACAAGCTTACAGGAAATGTCGGCTCTTATCGCCTTGATAGCGTCAGTGTTTGAACCCCATACGGCGTTGTATATATTTTTCATTTCATCGGTGGGTTTTCCGAAAACCACCGTTCTTGTCATATCCGAATGATAACCTTTATAAGTCGCTCCGAAATCCAGTGTCAGGAAGTCCCCTTCCTGAACAGGTTTATCGGTGGGGACCGCGTGAGGACAAGCGGAATTTACCCCCGAAGCCGCAATAGTGGGGAACGAAACTCCGTCCGACCCAAGATTAAGCATCATAAATTCAAGAGCCGCCGCAATCTGCTTTTCGGTCTGTCCCACTCTCATGCTTGAGAGCAGCTTTGTGAAGGCGGCTTCCGCTATCCTCTGAGCCTTTGTTATACAGGCGATCTCCTCGTCTGTCTTTATAATTCTCATCTGCTTCATATAATCGGAAAGCCGGTTGGAGCTGTCAAAGCCTATGCCGCTGAATCTTCTTTTTAAAGCGGAAAGCTGCGACACCGTAAGCATTTCATCCTCAATATAAATATTCTGTATTCTCTGAGCGCTCAGTATTTCGCCTATCTGGTCGTACAGCTCCTTTTGAAGTATAACTTTACACAGCGGATCCGTGACCTGCCGCTCGGTGTGCTCAAAATATCGTGCGTCTATTATGAAATACGCTCCCTGTTTTGTGATCAGTAAGGTGCCGTCCTCCGATCCGAAATCGGTAAGATATCTTTTGGATACCTCCGAAGTGATAAGCGCCGCATCATGCTCGCTTGAGAGCCATGCAATCACATTGTCAATATTCATTGTAAATGCCCTTTCTTATTATGCTTTTTTTTCGATTATATTACCCAGCGCCCTGAGCGCCAGAAGATAGCTGTTTTTTCCAAAGCCCGCGATGCTTCCCTTACAAACTGGCGCGATCACCGAAGTGTGCCTGAATTCCTCCCTTGCGTGAATATTGCTCATATGAACTTCTATAACGGGTATCTTTATCGCGGCGATGGCGTCTCTTATAGCGTAGCTGTAATGGGTATAAGCTCCCGCGTTCAGTATCACACCGTCGCTTTCGTCCATGGCGTTATGAAGAGCGTCAATAATGCCGCCCTCGTGATTGCTTTGATAAAATTCAACGTCCATGCCCAGCTCTTTTGCAAGGTTTACGATCTCACCCTGTATATCAAATAGGCTGTCATTGCCGTATACGCCCGGTTCTCTTTTGCCCAAAAGATTAAGATTCGGGCCGTTTATTATAAGGATATCCATTTCCCTTTTGCCTTTCCTTTTTTGCTTATGCAGTGAAAATCACTTCATACCAATCCCTTTTTGACCTGACGTAATATCCACAGGTAAAAAACGGATTGCACCCAAAACACTAATCCCACAGTTTAAAAGGGATTAATATTCAGGCTTTCGTAGTATTTTTTCATTTCAGCGGCGTCCTCCGCCTGTGTTCCCGCGCTTTCGCAGATTACTGTGGGTTCAAGTCCCCTTTCGCGGAACAGCTCCATAAGAGGCTCGTACTGCGGTCCGTACTCCTTGTCTTCAAAGGTTAGATGCGCCTTTTCGCCTCCCGCGGTGTACATTATCCTGCTGAAATGGACAT
>CANDLP010000401.1 GCA_947385505.1 uncultured Clostridia bacterium | reverse complement strand
GGCAGAGGCGATATGGCTTACAAGTACTGGACAGAAGCCGCTCCTGCCACCTACAATGACAATATCGAAACAAGACGCCTTGAACCCTATGTATACGGTCAGTTTGTAGAAGGCAAGGACAGTCCCTTTGCAGGCAGAGCGCACGTTCACTGGCTCACAGGTACCGCTTCCACCGTTATGGTAGGCACTACCGAGGGTATTTTGGGTCTTAACCCCACCACCGACGGACTTGTTATTGATCCTTCTATACCTTCAGCATGGAAAGAATACACCATGGAAAAAACCTTTAGAGGCAAAAAGCTGAATATTACCGTTAAAAATCCCAACGGAAATCAGCATGGCGTAAAGTCGGTTACCGTAAACGGAGAGAAGTTGGACGGAATTCTCATTAAGGCGGAAATCCTTAAGGATAGTAATGATGTTGTAATTCAAATGTAATTACAGTAAATATAATCAAAAACACCTCCGATATGCTTAAACGTATATCGGAGGTGTTTTTTTAAATTACTATCCTATTATTATCAAGAACATCAAACAGGCTTTCGAGAGAATGCTATGTGGAACAACCGATACTTTCCCTGCACTCAGGAAAGAAGATGACACAGTATCCGCTCCCCCTCATGTCTCTCCTAATAATTTCGCGCGTATTACGAAAGCTTTTTCAACACCCCTTTAAGCTTTTCTTTTTCCACATTTTTCAGGTAAGCTTTGTCGTTTACTATATATTATCTTTGTTTCTTAATTCCCGCAAATTTTGTCCTAAAGTTATTTTCATTTTATAAGTAATCATTTCTTATTAAGCGGTGTTTGTGCCAAAACGCAAACGCGGCGTATTTGAAAACCTTTGTTCAAATTTTTGTAAACAGAGAATTTCAGAAAAAATATTAAAGAGTCACATAACCCTTGAGAAACAGTCATTGAAGTTTCCCGAATACCTTTTTAGACCCCAGCGCCACCGCCATAGAAGCCACGGAAGAACCGATCATAACAATATAAGCCCTTTCTGCCGACAGATCAAACATTACACCGTAAAACGCCTGTCCCAACGGCTGTGAACAGGTGGATACCGATATAATTACAGCCATTATTTTTCCCAGCAAATGGGGTGGGGTCCTGCGCTGAACGGCCGTAAGCACAAATACGCTGAACATTGAAGAAGCGCACATTGCCGCGAAGCTTGCGGCGGTTATTATAAAATATCCAGCCTTTTGGGGCACCGGGTCAAAAAGCGACACCGCCATAATAAAAGCCGTAAGCGAACATACCGCAAGAACGATCCACCCGTTTTTAAGCTTAAGCTTTCTGTCCGCAGAGCCCGCTATAATTCCTCCCGCTAAACCGCCTAAGCCCATAGCCGCCTCGGTAAATCCGAGAGCGGCGTCGGACATTTTTAGTAAACGAACCACCACAGAGGGAATCCCTACCACCATTGCCGCCGAAAAAATAAAATTAAAAAAAGCTATAACAATCAACACCGAAAGCAAATCGGGCTTCTCTTTCTTCATAAACAAAAAACATTCCCGTACATCAGAAGCAGCCGTTCTTATAACACCCTTTTTCTCCGTTCTTTTTTCAAAAGGTATATGTATAAATATCTCCATAACCGCCGATAAAATAAAACACGCAATACTTATGAAAAGAATAGGAAATAAACCGAAGGAACCGAACAGCACGCCGCCCGCTATAGGCCCCAGCAGCCCTGAAAGCGTACTCACCGTATTTATAACGGCGTTGCCCTTCATAAGAGTTTCCTTTTCGGTAAGCAAAGGAACGCTTGCCTGTACCGACGGCTGATACGCGCCCGATATTCCGTAAAGTATCATAAGCGTTAAAATCATAAGCGGCACAACGGGCATCTTACCCAGCGCCAGATAAAAAAGCAGAACAACGGCCGCCGTTACAAAATCAAGAATTACCATTATATTTCGCTTGTTTTTTCTGTCCGCTATAACTCCCCCAATAAGTGAAAAAATAATCATCGGAATAAACGAACAGGCCGTAACTATTCCGAACAGCGACGCGGAATCCGTCTCCCTCAACAGATAAAGCGGAAGAGCAAATCTCAATATTGCGTTTCCGAAAAGAGATATTATCTGCCCTATTGCCACCATTGTAAAATCCCGCTTAAACAGCTTTTTCATAATGTACCTCCGTTTTTTCATTAGCCTTTTAATACCAACCGTCGGTATGTATTAAATTAAAATTTAACTGCCCTTTTACAGGGCAGAAAAAATTTTTACATTAAGAACCTGTCCACATAGGAATGGTTCTAATATTTATTTGTTCCTCAGATAAATTTCGGTAAGCTCTTTTAATCTTACGCAGACGCTCTCGTCTAAAATATCCAGTCCGAAGCTGCGCAGCATACTGTCAAATACTCTGCATTTTCTGTAAATTCCCTCGGGATCGTCGTCAAATATCATCGGGTCAAGCCAAAGATTGCCCACAAGCATAATCAGTTCGGCGATTTCCTTCGGATACTCGGTACTTATCGAACCGTCCCTGATTCCCTGTTCAATAATCGGAAGCACATAACGCGGCGCAACAAAATCAACAGTGTCTCTTATTACGGAAAAAACAAGTCTCGGACTTGCGCCGAGATTCGGCGCGGCGGCAAAGACCCTATC
>CANDLP010000400.1 GCA_947385505.1 uncultured Clostridia bacterium | reverse complement strand
TACCCGACACCACAAGGCTTATGCCCGCAATCAGTGAAAGTACCGTTGTGATAATGCTTAAAATATCCGTCAGCTGTCCCTTCTGACTCTGAAAATTGTTTATAACGAGACCGTCCGAACTGTCCTTGAGACTGTTCACCTCGGCGGTAAGCGTTTTAGCCAGCCCTTCGTCCGCCGTGTCTTTTTCAAGCAGAAGCGCTATCTTGTCAAAGCCGGTTTTGCCTACAATATCCTGCATAGTACTGTAAGGGAGATATACGAAGTCGGGTATTATTCCCGACATAACGCTCTGGAGACCTGTTATACCCGATTTTGCTATGCCCACAATTAAAAACTCCCGATAGCTTCCTCCTAATAGAAGGTTTATTTTTTTGCCTACTATATTGCTCCTTCCGTAGCTTTCCTCCGCCAACACCTCGTCTATAACGCAAACCGGCGCGTGTTCCTCCACATCGTTGTCGTCAATGAGTCTTCCGTGCACCGCTTCTATGGAAATAATGTCCTTGGCGTCCTGATCCACCCCCCAGGCGTAGCAGTTAAGAAACTTACCCAAAATCTTGGCCTTGCTCATTTCCCCCATAAGAGGCATGGCCTTGTTAACCCCGTTCAGCTCTCCGAAAGCGGTCACATCATCATCGGTAAGGCATATTGCGCCGCTTGTGCCCGCGGCCTCCACCATAGCGGAGTTTATTCCCATGGTAAGCATGGTGGAATTTATTTCCTGTGTTCCCACCGAGCCTATTCCCGATATTACAACCACCGCGAATACTCCTACCGCTACGCTGCACAAGGTCAGCAGCGAGCGGCTTTTTCCTCTTTTAATGCTGCGCAGAGCCGATACCGCTTTGCTTCCTGTCATATTATGTTTCCTTTCTCAGTGTATTTTGCAGATTATTGTATTTATATAACCACTCTTCCGTCGGATATCCTTATCTGCCTGTCCGCTGTCAAAGCCGCCTTTTCATCATGGGTAATAAGTACCACTGTTTTCCCGATACGATTCAGCCCGTGAAGCATTTCCATCACGTCCGTTCCCGAACGGCTGTCTAAATTGCCGCACGGCTCGTCCGCCAATATAAGAGGAGCGTCGGCGGCAAAGGCGCGGGCGATCGCCACCCTCTGCTGCTGTCCCCCCGAAAGCTCGGAAGGAAGATGATCGGCCCTTTTTTCCAGACCAACCGCTTCCAATGCTTCCGCCACAATCCTTTTTCTGACCGATGGCTCCGTTTTCCTATATATAAGCGGCAATTCCACGTTTTCCGCGGCGGTAAGAGAGGGAATAAGATTGAAGCCCTGAAAAACAAAGCTTATTTTTCGGCTTCTTATACGGCTCAGTTCACCCGATCCGAGAAGCGATATATCATCGCCGTCAAGGGTATATTTTCCCTCTGTGGGAATATCAAGACAGCCCATGATATTCATAAGCGTTGTTTTTCCCGATCCCGATGCTCCAACTATGGAAATAAATTCCCCGTCCTTTATTTCCAGCGACACTCCGTCCAGCGCCTTCACCTTTACGCCGCCGTCTGTGGAATAAATTTTAGTCAGGTTCTCCGTTACTATCATCTTTCTCCTCCTTTCTTTCGTCAAAGTAAACACAGGGAGAGGAAATAACGTCGGTTATCCTTCCGTATTCGTCAAGACAGCAGTAACCGTCCTTTTGATGCTTGCAGTTTTCACTGCACAATATCAAGTTCATTTCGTTTGCCTTCCTTTCGTTCGGAATTTGTATTTAATGCTATGGGTTATCCGAAAAGCCGCGGTTTGCACAATTTTCACTAACTGAGTACGCTTTTTGCGTCAAAAATGCTCGGAATGTTATAGTATTCCTGCGCTTTTTTCCTTAAAAGCGCCGCGCATTCAGCGAAATCGCACTAATACCAATCCGTTTTTGACCTGATGTAATACCCACAGATAAAAAACGGACTGCCCCCAAAGCATTAATTCCACAGTTTAAAACGGGATTGGTATAAAAGATATTTTACTAATCTTTTAATACAGATGTTTATTCCAAAAATATTCTGTACTTGAAATTCGGGTTTATACCAAAATTATCTTTCCTTTACAAAAATTATCCAAAAAAACGTGACGTTTCCTATTAAATCAAAATTGTTATTCAGCGAATAACAAGGGCACATTTTGGTAAAATATTATAGCGTGTTCACATAAAATCATTACGCAGATTTTCGTGCAAATTTTTGTTGCCCGAAAGGCAAAATTTGCCGAAAAAATGCACGCCGCTCTATGAGAACACGCTCTAATGCAATTCAAAAGGAAAGGAAAAGAGAAATATGACAAAAAGCAAAAAAATTTTCTCCATACTTAAAACCGTTTTAATATCCGCTCTTATTTTTTCGGCGGGATATATCGCTTTCGCAGTGCCTGAAGCGGCGGAAACATTTATGCCGGTTGTGGGGACTATAGGTCTTGAGGCATGCGAGTATAAGCCTTATGTCACCGCAAAAGGCGCTATTGTAAAAAAAGGAGAGCAGTTCTGTGCGGTTGTGGCGGTTAACGAGGCCGATATTTCCAAAGTGGAAACGGGGCAGAGCGTTATTTTATCCGGCGCGGCCTTTCCCGACGGAAGCTATTCCGGCACGGTAAGCAGTATTTCCGATACCGCTTACACGTCGGCG
>CANDLP010000399.1 GCA_947385505.1 uncultured Clostridia bacterium | reverse complement strand
TCGGCAATATACGAGTTGTTCAAATTTTTTTGCGTATCAATAACAAAGTTGAAATCCTTTGTCTCAACGCAGTCCAGAACCGCTTTCGGCATACCGCCCACAACAAGATAAGTTTTGTACAAGTCCATAGCGGTATCATGCAGCGACAGCGGGGACATAGTTTCATAAGACTTGCGTATCAATCCGCAAATATCTTTTTTGCCAAGCGCCCACAAAAATTCCTCAAAGTCCAAAGGGTACATATTCAGCATTTCAACCTTGCCAACGGGAAATGAATATTTTTCACGCTTTACGGCAACGCCAAGCAGACTTCCCGCCGCAATAATATGATATCCCTCATTTTTTTCACAGAAATATTTTAAAGAGGTCAACGCTCTCTCGCAGGCTTGAATTTCGTCAAAAATAATCAACGTGTCTTCGTGGAAAATGCTCTGACCGCTTTTAGCGGAAAGTTCGCGGATAATACGCTCCGTGTCAAAATCCCGTTCAAAAATCGCAGTGATCTCAGCAGAGTCCTCCATATTAAAATAAACCGTATTTTTGTAATGCCTCTTTCCAAAGGACAAAGCCGTATAGGTCTTGCCGACCTGCCTTGCACCATACAGCAGCAGCGGCATTTTGCGGGGATTTTCTTTCCATTTAAGAAGCTTATCAACAATTTTACGTTCCATTTTATGCTATCACCTCGCATTTATTGTAACATATGCAAAATGATATGTCAATATTTATTTTTCCAATTAAAATAATTTTGAAATTCCATTTGACTTGTGTATAAAACGCTTTATGAGAATCATGAAACTTGAAGCCGGGTTAAAGAAATTGTTCCGTGTTCCACGTTCCGGCACCGATTAAAACTATATTATATACTATCTATCGCGTAATAGAGATAATTATATATAGTATAACGGTTTTTATGTGAGTCGGAACGCGGAACGCAGAACAGAAAACAGCTTATTGCTGTAAGCAGTCAAATCGGGAATTACCGGTTGCCAAGCAGCCAGTCCAGAACGTTTATCTTTTTGATACCGTCATAGTTTGCCGAGCCAAAAATCTCGTCAAGCGTAAGCAAATATTTAGGGTAATTGTCCTGCACCTTACGCAGCGGCGCAAGCTCCCGTTTCAAAGTGTTTTCGTCCAGAACTGTGGCGGAAACCTGATAGTATACTATCTCACTATCCTTTACTGCCACAAAATCAATTTCTCCGTCGTCAAGCTGTCCCGCATAAACATTGCATCCTCTGCGTTTCAGTTCAAGGTAAACAATATTTTCCAAAATATGCCCAATATCGCTTTCGCTTCCTTTTACAAGCATATTCCGCAAAGAAATATCAACCGCGTAATATTTGCTGTTAGTAGAAAGAAACATTTTTCCTTTAAGATTGTATCTTTGCGCTTCGTACAGCAAAAGGCTGTCAGTCAGTCCCCGCAGGTATTTGTCAACGGTTTTCTGGTCGGCGCCCTTGCCCTGCGATTTCAAAGTGTTGGCAATTTTTGAAACCGACGCCACATTTCCTATGTTGTGAAGCAGAAACTTGGCGACGTTTTCAAGGGTTGTAACGTCTGCAATTTTAAGTCTCGCCACAATATCCTTTAGCAGTACCGAATTATAAATATCTCTGAGGTAGTTGTTGACTTCTCTTTCCGTATTCCGGTACTTTGTAAGATATGGGAAAGAGCTTTGCTTCAAATATAAGTTGAATTTCTGTACGTTGTTTAAGGATTGAGATTCCTTTAGTCCCGAACAGAATTCCTTGAATGACAGCGGAAGCATTTTCAGTTCAACGTAACGTCCGGTGAGAAGAGTAGCAAGCTCTCCCGACATAAAGTACGCGTTTGATCCCGTAATATACACGTCGCAGTTTTCTTTTAAAAATATAATTCATTTTATCGGGTGTCAACCGCTCTTTAATATGGTTGTATAATGAATGGTATTCTGTAAGCTGTTCAAAATCAATATCCTCAAAATTTATGCTGATGATCTGTTCGCTTCTGACGCCGCTGTTTTTCAGCCAATCCTTGTAAATTTCAAACAGGGTGGATTTTCCGCAGCGTCGCACACCGGATACTACTTTAATAATTTGCTGTTCTTTCCATTGTTTAAGCCATTCAAGATATTCGGGGCGTTCTATATGTTCGGACATAATATCTCCTCCATGTTAGAAATTATATCCATTATACTCCTAAATATTAGTTTTGTCAAGAAAATTTGGAATTGAATCCGCGTTTTTCAAAATAAAGAAGTATCTATAATTAGATGATAGGTTTGGGTATAAAACGCTCTATAAAATTTGCTGTTGAATAAAAAATGTTCCGTGTTCTCCGTTCCGGTACCGATAAAAACTATATTATATATTATCTATCGCGTAATAGGTATAATTATATATAGTATAACGGTTTATATGTGAGTCGGAACGCAGAACGTTAGTTGTTTCTCATGTTCTCGGTTAGTTCGCTTAAAAAGGATCGAACACTTTCTACGGCTTTCATATCATTGCTGCAATATATCGTTTTTAACATTTCAGTTATGTCAATATATTGAGGAAAAGCGGCAAAAAAACTTGGATAGTTTCCCGCAGTAAGCATTTTTATAGGTTTATAAAGCATATCACCGCTGCATTTAGGAGAATCTATAAGAGCAAATATATA
>CANDLP010000398.1 GCA_947385505.1 uncultured Clostridia bacterium | reverse complement strand
GATGACGCTCCGTGACTGGAGTTCAGACGTGTGCTCTTCCGATCTAAAGCAAAAACACAAATAAAACATAAATCGGAACCAAAACGGTTACTTGCTTGCGCGCTCCATATACTCTCCGGTTCTTGTGTCAATACGAACCACCTCGCCCACGTCGATAAAAAGAGGAACTCTTATTTCCGCGCCGGTTTCCAATATAGCGGGCTTTGTGGCATTGGTTGCGGTGTCGCCCTTAAAGCCAGGTTCCGTGTCAGTAATCTCCAGCTCAACAAAGTTGGGAGGCTCAACGCCGAATACATTGCCCTTATAGCTTAAGATCTTGCACACCATATTTTCCTTTACAAAGCGGAAATTGTCCCCTAAATCCTTTTTGTTAATGGGCACCTGTTCATAAGTCTCGCTGTCCATAAAATAATAAAGATCACCGTCGCTGTAAGAATATTCCATATCCTTTCTTTCAATAAAAGCAGTGGGGAATTTCGCAGTGGGGTTGTAAGATTTTTCAACCACCGCTCCTGTGATGACATTCTTTGTCTTTGTGCGCACAAAAGCGGAACCCTTGCCGGGCTTAACATGCTGGAACTCAACTACCTGAACTACGTTTCCATCTTCTTCAAAGGTAACGCCGTTTCTGAAATCGCCTGCTGAAATCATAAATTAACCTCCGGAATTTTATTCAAAACAAAACTGTTTCATTATCTATATTATTGTAGCTTATTTTTGTCCATTTTTCAAGGGGTTTTTTAAAAAAATTTAAAAAAGTTTTAAATTTTATATAGTCAATTGACATTTTTTCTTTTTCAGCATCCTTATAAATTCTCATTCAAAATCCGCACCACCTGATCCATGCAATCGGCAGCCTCGTAAATTTTAGTTGCAATTTTGCGGCGCTTTTCTTTATCCTGCAGTACTTCCAACGTAACGTTAAACCCGCCGCCGAGAGCTTCCAGATCTTCGCCGTTATCGTTATTCCAAATTTCTGCGGTACGCTCATACAGCCTATTGATATCGTCCAAAAAAGTCATGTCAGGATTTAGCCCCTGCGCTCTTTTAAAAAAATTATGGGCACAGCTTCCGTTGGTCGCCATGTTGCATATATTGCTGACATACGCGCCCCAGTCATCAAAATTTTCCGGTTTAACACCGTCAAAATTTCCGCTTTCGACAGCATTTGCCCACGCCCGGAATGCTTCCGCGCCAAAACAATATTTGTCAGTCCTTGTATTGAGCAGTCCCGGCATATCGCAAATGATGTCTCTGTAAACCTGTGCCGCATTTACCGTGCGCTTCTTTTCGCGATGAAAATCCATCCTTTGGCAACATTTATTTCATCCGGCGACGCATGGATATGCTGGGGTAAATCCACTCCCTCCACAATGATTTTCTCAATCGGTATACGTTCCGGCTCCGACCGGTCTCCCGATAAATAAAGCAATGTCTGTCCAAACTCTTCGTAGCCCACATAAATGCCCCACGGAGGTCCGTTGTGGGTAACAGCAATCACAGGTATTCCCTTGTCAATATACGCTACAAGATTTGCTATGTGCATTTCCCGGTTGGCAGCAAGCTGCTTTCCGGAAACAAATGTGCTTGCGTAACCGCATTTCTCAAATATTTTTTCAAAAAAGCTTCCACCGTCACTGTTAAATATACAGGACGAAGCGCTCTCCCCCATGTACTCCCCATAAGAGTAGACCTGAGCAAGAATGTCGCCTGTCAGCCCCGCAAAAAACCAAAATCCGAAATCTGTTACCGCCTTTTTGCAGTTGTAGATTTCTTCGGTCATCAGATCGGAATCAGGGGTGTATTCTCCTAATGATTCCATAATATAACGAGCGCAGCCGTTAAAATGATAGTTCTCACCGTGCTCGCTGATAATAAAACGATGGATATTCGGGATAATATGATTGCTGTGTTTTGTGATCATAATCGGCACTCCTTTTTATTTTTTATTGATTTTATAGACGAAAATCGTCTTATAACTTCCTGTAAGTGTTTATTGAAGCAAAATAAAAGCCTGTATTTTTAATAGTTTTCCCGTTTTCTCCTGTATCTTATCATATTGCCGTATATGTTGGTTTTGTAGAGTTGGGCACCATTTTAGCGCCACAAATAAGATGATACTCAAAAACACAGAGCGGCGTTATCACGCCCGCAAGGGCAACCGGGATAACCTTGTTTTACGCCTTTATGTTACGCATTAGAGGTTCAGCCGGCCTTACAAACGAAGGCTTCAAAGACACAGAACTGATAAGGTAAGGTGTTTATACCTTTTCTATCAAAAATGCCATTTAGCTGCGTAATATTTCAAAGCGAAATGTTATCTGTTTAAATTTTCCTTTCCGTTCCTTTGCGAAAAGTTCCGCAGCAAGCATCATAAATGTCACAACCACAATCTGGACAAGTAGTAAATGCCTTTGATGCCTTTAGTTTTCTATGCCTTTTTTTCTATGCCTTTTAATTAAACTATCATTACCCAAATATATATGAAATTTTATAGAATTAACTATCTCCTCTTTTCTATCAATCTGAACTCTGCATGCAAAATTTGCTCTATGTTCTTCAATATTATAGCAATCCAATAAAATTTTAAACAATATAAAGAACTAAACCAACCATGGCAATCCGATGGCGAAATTGAAGAAAAAGCGGAGTC
>CANDLP010000397.1 GCA_947385505.1 uncultured Clostridia bacterium | reverse complement strand
CCCACGTCCGTGCACACTCTTTCCCTACACGACGCTCTTCCGATCTAAAGGATAGTACAATTATGAAAAAAATTATTTCCGCAATCCTCGCCGCTGCCGTAACAACGACAGCTCTTACCGCCGCAGTTTCCGCTTATGACATCGGCGGAAAGGACTTAGGCAAAAACTGGAGCTTAAACGTACAGATTCCCGCTTCCGAATTCGCCGACCTTACCGCGGATTCTTATGTAACAGTAGAGTTTGACGCGGATCAGGCAGAAGAAGAATACTGGTCTTTCAAGCCTATGGATTCCACATGGACATTTATCGATCCCAACGGTGTGGGCGGTCCCGAATTGTCAGAGGGCAAGGATGCTTATCCCATACAGAAGGAAGATACTTCCATTACTTTTAAGGTTCCCGCCGATTTTGTAGACTCCATTAAGACCGGGGGTATGGTTATTATCGGTCACAGCCTCACATTAAACACTCTCACCGTTTCTTCTGAGGCCCCCGTTACCGAAGCTCCCGCTGCTGAAGCAACTCCCGAAACTGCTCCCGCAGGAGACGCTAACGCAGCCACAAGCGATAAGAACAACGCCGACACAGGTGTTGAGGGAGTAGCAGCAGTAGCCGCTATTGCCGTTATTGCAGGCGCGGCAGTTGTAATCTGCAAGAAAAGAAGCTGATAATCTTTTTTAAATTCATTTTTCCTCTATAAAGCCGAAGAACCGATGCGTACTAAAACATCGGTTCTTCGGCTTTTTTGATGTGCGGCTACTTTTCCCCCCACTGAGCCCTGAAATACTTTTCCCTGTACTCCTTTGGAGTCAGCTTAGTAAACGTTTTAAAAACCTGTATAAAATAACTCTCCGAATTAAAACAAAGATAATTTGCGATTTCGATACAGGAATAATCCGAATATTTAAGCAGGTTTTCCGCCGCCTCCACTCTCTTTTGGGAAATATACTGTGAAATTGTGCAGCCTACCTCTTTGTGAAACAGTTTTGAAAGATAAGGCGGACTAAGGCAGGCATTTTTCGCCAGATCGTTTAGAGTGATCTTATTGTGCAAATTCTCATAGATCATATCAAGACAAATGAGTATCGGTTTTGAAAAAAGCCCTTTTTTTACAATAGAATGCATCCGTCCTGTGAAATCCTTTACCGCTTCCCGATGAACGGCGTGCACTTCCTCTTCGTTAACGCAGCGGTCGGTTTGCAGAATATAAATATCGCTTAAATTATAGGCGGTTTCCATTTCCATGCCGCCTTCGATACAAAATCTTGTAATAAACGCGATTGTAACCACAAGGTGGTATTTAATATTTCTTAAAGGATCGTCGCTGAGCCTTCCGAAACCGTTCCCGCCCAAGGGTTTAAAAAGACGTTCGGTTTCTTTGATATTTCCCGTTTTTACGCTCTGATAAAATTCCATCTCTCTTTCATAGGGAAGATGAGTTATCATATATTCGCGGTTTTCAAAGATAGCTTTGGTTAAGTCCTTGTCCGTGTTCGTTATATTCGACCTCCTTTTTGAAAAAACGTTGTTTATCAATTGTAGCATATTTTTGTTTCACTATCAACCTTTTATGAATAAAAAAATGACTATAATAACAAAAAATTGATACAAAAAAACCACCTTTAGGTTTAATATATGGGTATACTGTTATTCGGTATGAAATCGGAAAAATGGTTATTAGAGCGCGTTTAAATAAAATAAATATGCGGACTTTTTATAATAATTTTGCTGTTTTTAATACTTTTATCGTTCAAACAATTTTTAATGTGAAGCAGTATAAGTCAAATTTTTCAGAATATATTCCGGAAAATTTTAAAAAACCAGACGGCGAAATTTGACTAAAATACGCTTATCGGGTTTTATGTTAACGCGCTCCGGTATATAATTGAAAGGAGTATAAAACCATGAAAGAATTCAAGGGATTTAAAAAAGGTGTAAACTTAGGCGGTTGGCTGTCTCAGTGTGATTATAGGGAAGAGCACTTAGAGGGCTTTATTACCGAGGAGGATTTCAAAAAGATAGCCTCGTGGGGTCTTGACCATGTGAGAGTACCCATAGACTATAACGTTATTCAGAATGATGACGGGTCTGTAAAGGAATCGGGCTTCCGTCACATTGACAAAGCGGTGTCTATGTGCGAAAAATACGGCTTAAACATAATAATTGACCTTCACAAGACCATAGGCTTTTCTTTTGATAAGGGCGAAAACGAAAGCGGTTTCTTTGACGACGTAAAGTATCAGGAGAAATTTTATTCCTTCTGGGCGGAGCTTGCCCGCAGATACGGCGACAAGGATAACATAGCCTTTGAGCTTTTAAACGAGGTAACCGACAAGGAATTTTCCCCTAAGTGGAATCAGATAGCCAAGGAATGTATCAAAAGAATAAGAATGATAGCTAAAAACACCGTGATACTGGTGGGAAGCTACTGGAACAACAGCGTATCAGCTGTAAAGGATCTTGATCCTCCTTATGACGATAAGATCGTATACAACTTCCATTGCTATGATCCGATGATCTTTACCCATCAGGACGCTTCATGGGTATATCATATGGACGTTTCGGGAAAGCGGACTTATGAGGAAAGCGGACACAGCGTTGAAAAGTTTATCGAATCGTTTAAGGAAGCGCAGGAAACAGCGGAAAAGAACGGAACCGTGCTTTACTGCG
>CANDLP010000396.1 GCA_947385505.1 uncultured Clostridia bacterium | reverse complement strand
CGTGACTGGAGTTCAGACGTGTGCTCTTCCGATCTGTAATAACCGCAGAACAAATATTGAACATGCTTATGAGAATGGACGAATTACTAAACATGAATCCGGGCTTGCTCTTTTTTATACAGATGATTGCAAACAGGATATTATTGATTACTGCATTGATAATGACATGGAAGTAATATTATTCGATTTTGAGGATGACGAAGGTTATTGCAATAGTGATTGCAGCTGCGGTTACAAATGCAAATGTGAAGGAGACGGCGGTTGTCGAAAGGAATGTAAAAATGGTAATGAAAGTCAAAACACTTATGAATCGGAGTCTGCCACCGTAACTGTGTCTAAATCAAAAAGCGGTACTCCTAACGGTTTTACCAAAAGTTGGTACAATGATGAAGAGGGAGCGTTTTCATCCACTACATACAGCTTTTACAGCAAAGACATAAAACTGCTGCAAGATATGGCGGAAGAGTTTGGCGTTAAATTGTAAATTTATTGATATAACAATTTCCGGGAAATAAAAAATAATCCGTTAAAGCTTAATTTTTTACTCGCTTAGGGAGCAAAGAAATTCCTTTTATACTGTATGTTATCAAGGTTACTTTGGAATGTTTATTTTTCGCCAATAAAAAATCACTTATGGCTTTTTTTCATAATGATATTATTCTATCTTAAATATTCGGTAATCTGTGCCTAAAAATCAAAAACCATTTACAAATTTATGTCACGAAAATTTAAAAAATTATCAAAATTTATTTTAAAAATTCTTAAAAAAAGAGATGTAATAAAAACGCTTTTTTGTGATTTTATATTATAGAAGAGCAAAGATTATAATGAATCATTATAAGACTGGTATATATGACGCTGTTTGTATCACACGATATAATGTAGATTACATTATATCTGATATGGGGTATTCTTTTGAAAAGGGATACTGTCCTATAATCACATTAAACGATACATCAGAATTAAGCTATTACGAAGGTGCTTCTTACAGTCATTGGGTAACTATTTCCCGGATTGACGACATTAATAAAACCATAACCGTAGTAGATCCGTTTAATTCTGATCTTTTTGTGAATACGCCTTCTAATTATGGAGGAAGCCATACAGTACCATATGACGAATTTCTTGAGGCTATCGGTGTTGGGGGCGACTGTTGGGTAATTTTAAAAACAACACATCCTGATTGGGCAGCATAAAGCTCTTGCGGAAAGGAACCTTTGTGAAAAATTTTAGAACTATCTTCACTATCATATCAGCGGTAGCACTTTCGGGCTGTGTGTCAAACAACCCGGAAAAAGACACGGTAACTATTGACAGTCTTTCATCTGCAGTTTCGCAGTCGGAGACATATGACGAAGGGAGTCTTTCCGAAGCGCAAAACGGCAAGTCTGTTGTAATATCAGGAGAAAGCGCCAATTACGATGCGGTTTTATCTTACACCGAATTTGAAAACACCGATGAAATGTTTGAAATTTCATCGTCTTTGTTGAAGATAATAAACAAAAATACCGGTGAAACGAATGTCCCTGACGAAAATTTGCATCTTGGAACTTATCTGTCCGATGACAGATTTATTATAAACGGACAACCGATTCTTGATATAATAGATTTCTCGGATTGGAGTTTGGCTGCCGTCAGGGTTCCTTACAACAACGAAAACGAAACTCTTCACAACGTATTATTGTATTATATCAACAACGACACAGTGCAGATTTTGGGGCGTAATGTTTTTTCTCTTTTTACACCTGCTGACAGTAAGATTGAAGTTGACTTGGAAAACAATTGTTTTGCTTTTTTAGATGCGGAGGGGAATACAAATCGGTATACGGTTGTATACGATCAATATGAAACGAAAATGCCCTATTTGCTGAGATCGGCGGATTATTCGGCTGAAACGCTTAAAACGGCCTATAATACAAGGTGCGGTGAAATAAGCTTTTCGTATAATGTATATGAGTATACAAAAAACGGAATGAAAATTTCCAAGCATAATTTTATTGAGCTGAACAGCGAACTCGGAGAAAAGCATACCTGTGAAGTGCGAAGCCCCATATATCAAGGCGGAATCAGCTATGACGGACTTGCCGAAATAAATTCTCCAATTAAACTTGATGTGATCGAATTTTCGGATTGGGGCGCTGCGGCTGTGAGAGTACCGTATTATAATGGTGATAAAGAGATTCATTCCGTTTCGCTGTATTATTTTAATGATGAAACGCTCCAGCTTCTCGGCGACGGTTATTTTTTCCCCGACATCGCCGTTGACAGTGAAATTACAGCGGATATTGAAAAAAATTGCTTCTCTATCACAGATGAGGATGGTGTGACTAAATGGTATACTGCCGTTTCTGATCCGCAAGACTCTCGGCATATTCTCTTTAAGTCAGCCGACAATTGATTTGATCCGAAAACATATGTGCTTTATGCTGTTTCAGCTCTAAAAGACAGACTTTTTCTTTTAGAGCTGAAACAGCATTTATTTATCATAGGCGATCAGGCGTCCCGGCAAACGACCCGGAAATACGATTGTCCATTTGGAAATCAATTTAAATTGCTCCCCAATTTAATATTGCCGTAATACTAAATAACCATTAAAAAAATAGATAAACTATTTTTTTAATGCCATGCCGCAAAAGCGGCATGGTGAGGGAGCAAAGCTCCCTCAGTTATTG
>CANDLP010000395.1 GCA_947385505.1 uncultured Clostridia bacterium | reverse complement strand
GGGGTGGATTTCAATCCCACATTTTTCAGTCACCCGAAATGTGATCCTCTTACATTATCCTCGCCAAACGAGGAAACGCGCCGTTTCTGGATAGAACACGGAAAGGCTTGTATCCGAATCTCGAATTATCTTGCCAAAGAATTGGGACAGCCTTGTGTTATGAATATCTGGACAGGCGACGGCTTCAAGGATATTCCCGCCGACAGAATGGGACCCCGCCAAAGGTATAAGGAATCCATTGATGAAATTTTATCGGAACCTTATGATTTTAAGCTTGTAAAGCCTTGTGTGGAAAGCAAGGTGTTCGGTATAGGCGTAGAAGCGTATACGGTGGGAAGCGGCGAATTTACCCTAAGCTATGCGGCAATGAACAAGGAAAAGTGTTTGCCCTTAATGGACAACGGACACTATCACCCAACCGAGGTGGTGTCCGATAAAATACCCGCACTGCTTGCCTTTTTCCCCGAAATCGCACTGCACATAACAAGGGGCGTGCGCTGGGATTCCGATCATGTGGTGCTGCTTGATGATGAAACAAGGGAGATTGCAAAGGAAATAGTGCGCTGCGGCGGTTTGGACGGAAGAGTCCATATTGCTCTTGACTATTTTGACGCGTCAATAAACCGAATTTTGGCGTGGACGGTGGGTTTCAGAAGCTTGCAAAAGGCGCTGCTCGAAGCGCTGCTTACTCCCCACGATAAACTGAAAAAATTGCAGGACGAGAGCAATTTTACCGAGCTTATGGTGAAATCGGAGGAATTGAAAACAATGCCCTTCGGGGAAGTGTGGAACGAATACTGTGCAAGGTGCGGCGTTCCCGCTGACGGAGAATGGTTTGACAAAGTACAGCAATATGAAAAAGATGTTTTGAAGGAGAGAGTGTAATGAAAGATATTCTGACAGCGCCTTTTATGGTGGAAATGATAAGAACAATTACAAATATGTACAATCACGGCTGGGACGAGCGCAACGGCGGTAATGTAAGCCTTATGGTCAATGAAAATGAAATTGCCGAATATATTGATGTAAGCAATACTTTGAGGGAAATTCCCACAGGATTTAACGCTTCCGATTTGGCGGGAAAATATTTTCTTGTAACAGGTACGGGAAAATATTTTAAAAACGTGCAGTACGATCCCGCGAAAAATATGGGATTGTTCAGGCTGAATGGCGACGGTACAACGGCGGAATTGCTCTGGGGGTATTCGGACGGCGGAAAGTTCACCTCGGAGCTGCCCGCTCACCTGATGAGCCATACGGCAAGGCTTAAAGTTAATCTGAATAACCGAGTTGTTATGCACTGTCACCCTGCAAATCTTCTTGCTATGACCTATGTTCACAGCCTTGAAGAAAGGGAGTTTACAAGGACGCTTTGGCAGATGTGTACGGAATGTATAGTGGTGTTCCCTGATGGAGTGAATGTGCTGCCGTGGATGCTGTGCGGAACCAATGAAATAGGGGCAGCTACTGCCGAGAAGATGAAAACTGCAAGGCTGGTGGTATGGGCGCAGCATGGTATTTACGGAGCCGGGGCTGATCTTGATGAAACATTCGGGCTTATTGAAACGGCGGAAAAGGCGTCGGAGATTTATATGAAGATTGCGCATCTGCCGATGAAAAATACCATAAAGGACGAGGATTTGAAGGTGCTTGCGGAAGCGTTTAAGGTGGAGTATAGGAAAGGGTATCTTGAATAAGAAAAAAATCATGTTTTAAGTATTGAAAAATATCAGAATAGAGTTTTAAGTAATTTAATTGGCGGTTTTTAAAAATATTCATTACGCTCAAAGGCTATAATTAGATTTACTTCTCTCATTTTTTCGTTTAGCTTTAGGACGCTTACGGAAAGATATGTTCGGCAGTATTCCTAAAATATGTCTGTGTCTTTTATAAGACACCTTAAGGGAAGTAAAAACAACAACTCCCGGAGAGGAACTTAATGATATCGGCAGTTTCCGGGATAAGTCTTTTGTACCGCAGAGTTATAATAGGTATAATCAAAATTTTTCCCGCAGTTTTAAATAAGACTGTGGGAATTTTTTTATTGAAAAAATTCGGTTATAATATCTATAAACACCAAAAATATAATAATATAAAAGACGCGTTTGCTTTGTGGCAGGCGTGTCTTTTATTTGTCAAAAAAAGCAGATTTTTGACATATTACCCGTCAAGAGCGCCTCCTTCTCCAATTTAGTAAAAAAATCAACAAATTACAAATTGGAGGAAAGTACAATGATTATTAAGTACGATTTTTTAAGCAAGATTTCCGGAGAAATTTTGGAGGTCGAGGTAAATAATGAGCTTGGTATGATTATTAAGCAGTTGGAACTTGACGAGTTTAATCTAAATCGAAAGGAAACTCGCCGCCATGAGCAACTGTCGGTAATTGATCCTAATGGAACAATGGTTGCTGTTAATGGTAATATTCTTGACGATATGCTCAAGAACGAGCTGCATAAGCAACTGCATGATTCAATTGAAAAGTTGAACTTTGATCAGAAAGAATTGCTGCTACGAGTGTACATAAATGGCGAAAAACAAAAGGATATTGCCAAGTCATTAAATATATCCGAGCGGGCCGTTTCGGGGCGACTTAAAACAATTTATAAAAAAATTGAAAAATTTTTAAAAAATAAGATCGGAAGAGCGTCGTGTAGGGAAAGAGTGTGCACGGACGT
>CANDLP010000394.1 GCA_947385505.1 uncultured Clostridia bacterium | reverse complement strand
TTTATTTTGGGACTTATCGCCGTTTTGGGCGGCGCGTTCGTAGCGACCATGCTTCTGAAAAATAAGCTTACAAAAAAATATGACGAGGATGATGATTTCGACGATTTCGATTCCTTTGACGATCCCGTTGATGACGAAGAATTCGAGCACTTTTTCGCCAATGATGAAATGCCCGAAGTAGGCGACGAGGACTCCGATGGTGATAATGAAGATGAGGATGAAGAGGACGCAGAAGAACAGCTCTGATTTTCTCCACAGTCAAACATATTGTTTTGCTTCTATTTCATAGAGGCTTAATAAAGTTATGCTAAATTAGTCAACCAACTTGATGCAAAGGTTTAATTATCGCGAATAAAAAGAACAGGTTTGCGCCTGTTCTTTTTTAATACTGTTTCAGAATACTGTAAAAGCATTTGTTGATATCTTTTTGAAATAATACCGCTTCACGATCATACTGTAAACAACAGTTTTTAATGTCAATAACCATTTGAATTGTGGATAAAATCCATAATTCAAATACTTCGGCGAAGCCGAAGTACCGCCGCAGGCGGTGGTTATTAGTATTACACAGACTTTGACTTTTAACGGCATAACTATATCCGGATATGCACAAAAAAATATCCGAATATGTGCATTTTGTACTATTTTATTTATCAGATTTGGCATTTTCGTAATAGATTTTTAAAATACAATGTGATATAATTAAGCAATAAAGCAAAGAAAACGATTTCATAGCTTTGCCTTATTGCCTGTATTTCTGCGCAATAATATATAAAGCTTGATCTTTTTGCTTTTACTACACCAAATTTTTAAAGGAGGACTTTAATGAAAACCGGAAAAAAAGCTGCTTCAATACTTATGAGCCTATGCATGATTTTGCTTTCCGCCTGTTCCGGCGAAGGAGGATCAGCTACCGACAATGCGCAGACAACTGCGGGAACCACCGAAAATCTGAATAACGAGGTGGATTACAGCAGTATGGCGGAAATAGACAAAATAGAAGATGCCAATATTATCGGCACAGGACCAAATTACGACCCGACAAAAACCGCCGGACATGTACACGCTCTTTGCTATTATGACCTGACAGAATCACAGCCTGAACTGGTTGAGATACTTGCTCAAAGATTCGGCGGAACAATAGATACCGAAATAGCGCCGTCTGGCTCGGCTTATTTTGATAAACTGGGGCAGCTTGTATCTACCGGCAACTCACCCGACATAGTAAGATACGATTGGCTTGCCTATCCCGACGGAATATCCAAAAATATGTACACGCCGCTTGATGACTGGCTTGATATGGATTCTGAGCTCTGGGCAAGCGAAAAAAGCGTTATTGAATCATTTAACTACGTTGGAAAACATTACTACTACCCTTCCGATGTAAATCCCAACTTTGTTATAATATACAATCAGGCATCAATTGACGAAGCGGGTCTCGATAGTCCTCTTGAACTGTATAAAAGCAATAACTGGACATGGGACACATTTAAAGAACTTACAAGAAAATGGTGCGACCAAAGCGAGGAACATATCGGTTTTACAGGCGGAAGCTGGACAGGTATGATGTTTATAAATTCCACCGGGGTTAAAACAATAGACATGACCGGTACCGAAATTATAAACAACTTTAAAAATCCCAACGCAGAGCGCGCAATGTCTTTTTTTGCTGATATGAAGAAAAACGGCCTTATAGGAGAAGGCTTTACCGCTCCCGGTGAAGCTTTCCTCGACGGAAACCTGCTGTTTTTGGCAATGGGCCTTACTTGGGGATATGAAAGCGCACAGCAATCCTTCTTCAACATTGGTTCACAAACCGATAAAATCGTTGCCGTTCCCCTTCCGAGAGATCCTCAGTCGGATAAGTACTATATGGCGGCTGATACATTCGGATTCCTTATTCCTGCAGGCGCGCCAAACGTTCAGGGCGGTGTTTCATGGATCTTAAGCGGCAGAATATACGAAACCGACCCGGAAACCAAAGCGGCGGATTATGCTAAGAAAACAGATGCAGAGCCCAAATATTACGATAAGTGCCCCGGATGTAAATATAACTTCCCCGAAAACAATAACGCCGATCTTACCGTATGCCCCGAATGCAATACGGCCAGAAAACCGAAGTTTAAGGCGGTGTATGACGATGAACAAATGCAGATAATATACGACATGAAAGACGGAACAAAGTTTGATTTTGTCTTCGACAACGTTTTGGGGTTTGGCAGTACAATGGACAGTATCGTTACGGGAAATGAGGAGTCTCTTTTCGACGGTCCGCTTTACTATGCCGAATCCTCCTTTACTACGCTGCTTGATTCAAAGTATCAGTCGATTGAAGCTATAATACAGCCTTACCGTGACGAACTGGCAAAGGCAACGGCTCAATAAAAACATTTTAATGTTATAAATATCCGATTGTTTGCGGTTATGCTGACGGTCGGATATTTTTATTCCAACTGAAGGTGAACGTATTTATATGATAACAACACAAATGTTATGTATTTTTTAAATTTGTTATAAAATTTTCTTATAAATTGACGCATATGTATTGCTTTTTCTATGGTAAAGTGATACAATAAAGATATGTAAATGTTGAATAAAATCGTTTTATTGCCAAATAACCGAAAAAATACAGATATAACCGTCAGTTGTTTTATGTTAAGTTTTTGGGCAGTCTTGTTTTGATCTGTTTTT
>CANDLP010000393.1 GCA_947385505.1 uncultured Clostridia bacterium | reverse complement strand
CATTGGGCAGCAGTATGGTTTCGGAAATGGATTCAAGGGGCGTGATATACGGCACAAAGGGCAGGATAGAGGCGGAGTTTATAATAGATATAGCCAGAATAACCGTTTGCGCGGAAGGAAAAAGAGAAACTACGGAAAGACCGCCGCAGATCACAGGCTTTGAATATGAGCTGGAGGCGGCCGTAAAAGCCATAGAGCGCGGCGATACGGAAACGGAAGAAATGCCTCACAGCGAAACGCTGAAAATGTTAAGGATAATGGACGAGCTAAGAGGAAAATGGGGAGTCAGATATCCTTTCGAGTAAAAAAGCTGTTTATTGCTGAAGCAATAAACACGCAAAAATTTCTTGATTCTATTGACAACAGATATCTACTGTTGTATAATATGTTCGTACAGCAATACCTTTTTTTCGCCAAAAGCTTCCTGAAATATGAAAATATTTTTTAAGCTTTCGGCAATTATACGAAAAATCTCACCGTGCAATCCGTACACAAGCCATGTGCGGTATTGCACTAAAAAGAGGCGCGCCTATGAAAAAAAACAAAAAGCTTCTCGCCGAAAAGGTTATCGAACTTTTAAATATCGAATACCCGAATGTAAAATGCGCTTTGACCTTTGAAAAACCGCATCAGCTCCTGATAGCCACCCGTCTTTCCGCTCAGTGTACCGATGTAAGAGTAAATAAGGTGACTCCGGCGCTGTTTGAACGTTTTCCCGAAATAAAAGATTTTGCGGAAGCCGAAGAGGAAGAGGTTGCCGAATACATACGTTCCTGCGGATTGTTCAAAACAAAGTCCAAGGATATAGTGGAAATGTGCCGCCAGCTTCATACGCAGTATAACGATACTGTTCCCGACTCCGTGGAAGAGCTTACCCGCCTTGCGGGAGTGGGAAGAAAAACCGCCAATCTTATAGTCGGAGAGTTATACGGAAAGCCCGCCTTTGTATGCGACACTCATGTTATTCGGCTTACCAACCGAATAGGTCTGGCGGAAGGAAAAGACGCAGTGAAGGTGGAAAAAACGCTCAGAGAGATCGTAAAGCCGGAAGAGGGACTCGGACTGTGCCATCGGCTTGTGTGGCACGGGAGACTTGTGTGCGGCGCCAGAAAGCCGCTTTGCGAATCATGTTGTCTGAAAGATGTATGCAGAAAAAATAACGTATCTTAGCCGTATATAGTATTAAACGGTTGTAATTCCCTTTAAGATATGATATAATGTAATAACTTCAAACGGCAATCAGAGGAAAAATTTATTTTATCATTTTAGCGGAATCGAATTTTGCTTTGCAAAATTCTCTTTTTATAATACAATAAAAAAATTAAAAATATAAGCGGCTTCGGCTTTTTCAGAAAGGAACAAAACTATGAATTACAATATTAAAGAGGTGTCCTCACGGCTTAAATCCACAAGAGAATATCTTGATATAGATATTAACTATATGGCGGAAAAGACAAGCACTACCACGGAAGAGTATCAAAGCCTTGAAAACGGTGAAAAAGACTTCTCGCTGTCTTTCCTTAACGCCTGTGCGGAAGCTTTGGGTATTGAAATGATTGAGCTTCTTACGGGTACGGAGCCTAAGCTTCAGTCTTATTCAGTGGTAAGAAAGGACAACGGTCTGCCCATAGAAAGGCGAATAGGCTTTACCTATCAGCATATTGCCTATCTTTTCAAAAATAAAAAAATTGAGCCGTTTGTGGTGGAAGCGCCTTATTCCGAAGAGGAGCAGAACAAGCCGATACACCTTTCGGTACACGAGGGGCAGGAAATGGACTATATTCTGTCGGGACAGCTTAAGGTGATTATAAACGGACACGAGGAAATTCTGAACGAGGGCGACTGCGTTTATTACAACAGCAAAAATCCTCACGGTATGGTAGCATACGGCGGAAAAAGCTGTAAATTTCTCGCTATACTTATTTAACCAATTATAAACAAAAAACAGAACAGAGCAAAACACAGAACATAAAAAACGCCGTTAAAAACGACACTATGGAAGGAACAAAAGAAAAATGGAACAGGTATTGGACTACTACAAAAAATTCGTAAAGGAAGGCTTTGACGAAAACGGCATACTCAATAAATTCGAGGTTAACTGCCCGGAAAATTATAATTTCGGTTATGATATTATAGACAAATTTGCCGAGCTTGAGCCGGAACGCCCCGCGTTAAAATGGACAAATGTGAAAGGCGAAAAAAAGGAATTTACTTACGGAGAGATATCAAGGCTTTCAACTCAGGCGGCAAACCTCTTTGCTTCAAAGGGGATTAAAAAGGGCGACACGGTAATGCTGGTGCTTAAAAGAAACTACCAGTTCTGGTACGCCGTAATCGGCCTTATAAAGCTGGGAGCGATAGCGATCCCCGCGACCCATCTTCTTACCACGCACGATTTTACTTACCGTTTTGAACAGGCGGATGTAAAAGCTGTTATTTGTACCCATGACAATCCTGAGGTAAAAGAATACGTTGACCAAGCCCAAAAGGAAATAGGCCGGGATCTTAAAGCCAAGTTTATCTGCCGCGGAGGAGCCGATAATGAATGGACCGACTTTGACGAAGAAATAAAAAAACAGCCCTGTACTATAGAACGGGTTGACACAAACTGCAATGATCTTATGCTGCTTTATTTCACCAGCGGCACCACAGGAGATCGGAAGAGCACACGTCTGAACTCCAGTCACGGAGCGTCAT
>CANDLP010000392.1 GCA_947385505.1 uncultured Clostridia bacterium | reverse complement strand
GCAAGCAAGCCTGTACGGTTTGTTTGTTTGTTTTAAATTAGTGACTGGTAGGGAAGGGCCTAACCCATTGTGGGTGTGGTCATTCCTAGGCTGGTGGTCCTGAGTTCTATAAGAAATCATGGGATCGGCAATGATTTTTTCTCTTATTTTTTCAGTGCCCTTGGAATTCTGCTTGTAAATTCTTAGTCCGCAGGAGTAGTAATCGCAGCCCATATCAAAGTACAGCCCCGGTATGTTATCCGATAAACCCCCATATTTAAATCGTATGTACATATATTCCTTAAGTGGGACAGAGGGAGAAAAGCGCCTGTCGGTGTAAGGCGTAGAGATACAGCGGTTTGGCTTTGTTTCAAATCGCGGACTGATCTTCAAAACGGTGGGCAGCAATTCATCGTATAACCTTCTTAGGGGATCGGAGATGAAAATTTTATACTTTAACAAATTTTCCTTTTCATTTGAGATTGTGTTGCAAAATTTTAAATTAAAGAGGAAATCCGGAGTTTCATCGGGGAAACCTTTAAATAATCTCAATGCAGAATTCACTTTTTAAGAATCTCCGCCTTTCTTATTTCAATCATTTTTTTCATAAATTCCAGATCGTCGTAATCAGGATTATCAATTCTGAAGGTGCAGCAGCAGACATTATCAAATATTCTTCCGAATATGTTTTTTCTTCTTCCTCCGCCGCACGAACCGCAGGATCCGCAGTGATCCACATGCTTCCACGCCGATTTTTTAAGCATTTCTTCTATTTGTACCGTATCGATAAAATCCGAATCCATATCATCTGACCATACTGTCCAGCGATTTTCGGTTTCGTCGGGATCGTTTATAGAAATAAAACAGGCACATTTATTCTGAAATTTAACCAAGTAATATATTTTATCCTTCCAGAAATCCATATCCCTTACAAAACTCATTTCGTTTTCCCTTAAAAATTTCACAAAGCTCATTGCAATATCTTTATCCCTGTTTGTAAGCTCCCTGCTAATAAATTCTTCTATGCTATTCACCTAAACTTTCCTCTTTCCAACGCTTGCACTGTTCTATTCTTGCGCCGTGGGGGGTATCTCCGTGTTCGGAGTCGCAGGAATACCGTGTTAAAAGGTCACAGGGGATATAGGGACATTCGCCGCAGTGTACGATTCCTTTATTCTGGCAGCATATCGCTACCGGACACTCGCCGTGGAAGGGGTGTCCGTTGGTTTCAATGCAGCCGCCGCAGCCGCAGCTTTCCTTATACTCGCAGCCTGTGCAGTGTAAACCGCAGCGTGAATCTGCCTTAGATAATAATTTCTCCATGACTTATACCTCTCTTGCATATTTTTTGTTGATTATCTAAAGTATATCATAGTAAACAGGACAACTGTATGTCATGTTATTTGTTTTTTTCGTATTTTTCCAACGTTTTTTTTAATCTCTTGATATAATCTTGCTTAAATTCTTCGGGTTCAAGTATCTCAACCCTGTCTCCGAATCCGAGAAACCAGTTCATAGCGTTGTTATAATCACAAAATCCCCATTTGGCGTAAAGCTTTCCGTCTTCTCTTACGGTGAAGCTGTCGGGACCGTATTCCTCCACAAGCTTATATTTTTCATCAGGCTCGTAAACGGCGGATATAATGTATTCGTCGCTGAAATGCTGTCCGAAATCAAGCTTTTTTTCGGGAATTTCCCTTTGGGGAAACAATATTTCGGTTTGTTTCAAATTCCACAGCCGATTAAGCTTATACATTCTGAAATCGTTTCTTTCGGGACAAAAACCGAAAACATACCAGTTTGACCATTTGAATACTATCATAATAGGTTCTACCAATTTATCGCTTTCTCCCTTATTATAATAGTAGTGAAAGGTAACGCATTTTTTATCAAGGGCGGCTTGTTTCAACAGTTTGATTTTTTCCGAAAGAGAGTCTTTATAAAACGACGAAAGATCGATCATTATATTTTTGTCTAATGGAATAATATTTTCCTTTCCGTACAGCTTTTCCGAAAGGGCGGAAGAGGAGGGAAGCGCCGATACGCTTTCCAACGCTTTAAGTCCCGTTAAAATTGTTCCCAGTTCGTCCTTTGTAAAAACCGTCGTGTCAAAATTAAAACCGTTCATTATTTCTACACCGCCGTCTGCCCCCTGTGATGTAACTATCGGTATGCCGGCGGCGCATATCGCTTCAATGTCACGGGCGATGGTTCTCTTGGATACCTCAAATTTTTCCGCCAGATAAGGCATAGTTACTTTGCCCTTGCGCTGTAATACGGTTATTATTCCGATAATGCGGCCTGTTTTCAATGGTCATTTTCCTTTCCTTTTGGCTATGATATTATATTAACATATTTATGAAATAAAGGCAATAAATTTTCGGTTAAAAGAAAAAGCCGCTTTGGATTAGGAATAAACTTTTTTAACGGGTAAGTTTATTTTCTTTTCCAAAGCGGCGCCATAGTCTGTTATATGTGGCTATACTGTTTTAACTTTAAAAGATAGATAAAGTATATTTTTTAAAGCGGTATTGACGTTACTTGATGATACGCACGCCCAGAACGGAATCAATAGCTCTAAATTTTTCTGCCAATCCGTCCGTTTTGCCTTTAACGTCAAGTACCGTATAAGCGTAATCTTTTTTGGACTTACTTTCCATATTATCGATATTTATTTTGGCTTCTGCGGTTACAGCGGAGATTTTGTTAATAAGGCCTTCAATGT
>CANDLP010000391.1 GCA_947385505.1 uncultured Clostridia bacterium | reverse complement strand
ATAAGCTTAAGCCCGTTTCTTTCCACCGCTTCACCGATCTTTTTTTCCGCTTCGGCTTTGGTAAGCGATACGGGAAATCTCATATCCGCTTTACAGCAAAGCTGCCCGTTTTTGTAATCCAGAATACTGAACACACAGGTAGTGCCGCCCGATTCGTCCGTCACGTCAAGTCCCATTGACTTGGCGTTGGTTTCGCCAACGGGAAAAAGACCCAGAAGGGATTTAAGCATAGCTTTGTCCTTTTCTCCTATGTTCACATTAAGTAAATATTCAAACAGCTTTGTGAAAGCGTTTACGCCGTGTTCGGGGGTTGCGGCGTGAGCCGATTTGCCTTTGCAGACAATTACGGTCTTTTCGTTTTCAAAAATACATTCGATCCCTTCCGCTTCGGGAAGCTCAAATTTGCCCTTTTTACCGTTAAGCACTGTCCTTGCCTCAGAAGGTACCGCGTTTACCACCGTTCCGCCGCTCAGGCTTTCTATATCCGAGCAGTCAAAGCTCCCGCCGAATTCAAATTTTATTGTTCCTTTTTCGGTGCATATAATAGGATATTCCGCATCGGGAGTGAATACCGCTTTCGGCATCTCCGCCCTTTTCATATATTCTTTTATGTCAAGCTCCGAGCCTGTCTCTTCCGAACAGCCAACTATCAGTCTTACGTTTCTTTTAAGAGTATAGCCGCATTCCCTTACCGCTTTCATAGCGAAAAGCGAAGCAATAACGGCTCCCTTGTCGTCCATACAGCCTCTTCCGTACAGTTTTCCGTCCTGTTCCGTTACGTCGAACGGGGGGAAATTCCAGTCCTTTTCCGTAACAGGAACCACGTCAAGGTGGGCCAATATTCCGAGAGCAGGCTCGATATCTTCCGAAAAGTCCGCGCTTCCCGCGTAGTAATCGTAATTTTTCCCCTTAAAGCCGTTTTCTTCACAAAGCTTTAAAAATTCGTCAAGAACCCTGCCGCACTCGGCGCCGAAGGGGTACCCGCCTTCTTTTTCTCCGCTTACGGACGGTATTCTTACCAGTCTCGCCAGCGCTTTTTTCATTTCCGGAAAATTTTCCTTTAAATATTCTTTTATTTCCATTTTACTTACCCTTCTTTTTCCTGTCTTTTTTATTTGTTTTTTCGCCGTCCGAAGTAATAACCGAGTTTTTAGCCTGAGTCTCCCTGTATTTTTTCGCGCATTCCTCGTATTCGTTTAAAAGTCTTGTTATATCCCTTATGGCGGAGTCGGGAGCGTACATTTCAACCTTTCGCCGCTTGGTATCGCCGTTTTTCATTTCCTGCGTAAAAATAATCTCAAGCTTATGTCTCTTTGTGTTCAAAGTGCCGTATGTGGCTTCCGTTCTTATTTTTCCCCAATGATAATAGGTGCCTCCGTAGTAAACCGACTTGTTGCCCACTATTACTCTTTCTCCGTTCTGCATCATTCTTTCATAGTTGAACTTCGGCATTACAAAGAATAAAATCGCAAAGACCACAAAAACCCCTATGCTGAAAAATAAGCTTATCCACATCAGATTGGTTTTAACTATAGCATTTGCCAGAATATAAATATAATATACGGAAAAAGCGAGACCGAAAAGCGAAATGGCGATATAAAACCCTCGGTTGCGTTTTTTCGCTTTCTCTGCAAGTTCCACAAGCTCGTATTTTTTCAGCCGGTATTCAAGTCTTGCGCCTTTGCCCTTAAGCAGCTTATCAAGCGTAAGCGCGGCGGGGAAATAGTACACAAAGTCGATAGCCAGCACTGCGGCGGTAAAAACTGAAAATACTATGCCGAAAACTATCTGCGTTCCGTCCAGATCCACGTTGAAAAAGAATACCGACAATACCCCAAGAACCGCGCCGAAAAGCAAAAGCCATAAAAACGACCAGAGCATTGGATTGAGGGGACAATAAAATTTTCGTTTTTTCTTGGGCTTGTCGTTAGGGTGAGTTATGGTGCCCTCCTCGAATTTCTTAAGATTTTCGAGAGCTTCGCTTGAAACCGGGTCTTTTTCGGGCGGTTCGTTCTCTTCTTCTCCTCCGCTGTCCGTTATTTCGGGGGCAATTTTAAAATTTTCCTCGCCGTCAAAATCTTCTTTTGAAAAAATCTCTCCCCCGTCCGTAAGTCTCGCTTCGTTGCTGCCCGAAACGTAAGACTCCGTTTCCGAAACGGTCTCGGAAGTATCGGAAATATTATCCAAAGGGAAACCGCACTCCTCGCAGAATTTATTTCCCTCGTTATTCTCATGTCCGCAGCTGCCGCATTTCATATTGTATTCCTTTCCTGACTTTATAAATAAAGATCAAAGAGATGTGGTGGTATGGTAGCAAAAAATTACCAATAATAATTTTACCACATCTTTCCGTTAAAATCAACAAAAAATTATGTTTTAAACACAATTTTATACAGCAAAAAATTAAACAAAAAAATTTTCTGAAATTTTCTTATTTTATTTGACGATAGTTATTGAAATTTTTCGGAAAATATTGTATAATTAGTTTTGATTTGATGAAAAGTTAATTTTTGGAGAAAATTTCCCGAAATTGGCTTAAGATAATATGATATGACAAGGAGAAAAGGTTATGGTTGAAATCGCTAAACTTCTGACCTCCGTAACAAAAGGCGCAACGGTGCCGTCAGAACACATTGATATGATGTGGTCGACTCTCATAACGGGTATTGTGGTCGTATTCCTGATATAGATCGGAAGAGCGTCG
>CANDLP010000390.1 GCA_947385505.1 uncultured Clostridia bacterium | reverse complement strand
CCACGTCCGTGCACACTCTTTCCCTACACGACGCTCTTCCGATCTGCTTTAAGGCTTCCATTACGCTGCGAAACTGTCCGCTGTCCGCGTCAAAATTATAAATACAGTTGTTTAAAATCGTTTCGTTCAGATATTGCCAGCTAACATTAACCCAAGTGCCGCGCATGGATTCGTCTTCGCATAATTGACGTGAATTTTCCAATAACTCATATGTGGTCATTTTGGAAAAATCTATTCCGTATTCGTTACACTTTTCCTTATTGTACACTATACAGTTTACATTGTCTTCGAAAGGCAGCGCCCATATTTTTCCGTCCTGGGTCGTACAAGCGTTTCTGATATGCAAACGGCAGCTTTCAAGGTATTCCTGTTCCTCCAACGGCTGAAAAATCCCCTGCAAAGCGATTTCAGATGCAAAAGGCTGTCTTGAATAAATTACTGCCGCGTCCCAGTCTGTATCCTTGGAAAGAAGCTTAAGCGCCAATTCTTCCTCTGAAAGAAACTGTTTATTTACAGCATATCCATCGGGAAATTTCCCAACAAAATTACCTGTCATTATAACATTTACCGGCTTAAGGCTTTTAATATGGTTTTTGGGCTTCATACGTCTTACAGTTATGCTCTCGCCAAATACGTCAGCCGAATTGTAAATAAGCGTCCCCGATGACGATACAATGGGGCGTGAGCCGTATGAACGAGTTTCCAGCAAATCAATGCTTACATCCCCGTTCAGAAGAGAAACCTTGATATATCCATCGGAGGGATAAGCTACGGAATTTTCCCCTATAAGACAAAAAGCGTACAGATCTCCTAATTTACTGCGGTATTTTTCGCCGAAGCTTCCGTTATAGACTGTAAAATAAAAGCCCTCGTCGTCACAGCAGTAAAGCATAACTCCGCCGTCCCTGTTTTTTGTAAAAGATACTATTTCACATATTTTTTCACATTTTTCGCTTTTCAGATCATATTCATAAAGAACCAACCCATTATAGCGATATGCGCCGTCAGGATAGCTGAAAACCTTGGGTTTCACACCCACGGAAGAAAAGTATATCTTATCATCGGACGCTTCAATCGAAATACGGCTGTTCAAGGTTTCATACTCTTCACAGTAAAGTTCCGTAACGCCGTCTTGTCCTATTTCGCCGATAACGAGATTTTCTTCTGAATTTTTTCCAATGAAAAAAACATGGCTTTCGTTACAGGCAAGGGATATTATTGAAATATCTTCCGGAACGGGAAACTCATTTGTCATGACGCCGTCCGCAGAATAGGCTTTCACTGAATTGCTGTCCCGATCGGCGCATACAAGCACGCCCGCTTCATTTGCCGAAAACATAAAAGGATCGTCAATGGCATATGTTAGTTCCTCCAAAGCTGTCTCGTACAGTTCCGTGTTCAATTCGGTGTTTTTTTCAGAAGACGATGGTTTACAGCCGCAAAGTAAAACAGCGCATATCACGAATAACAGCGTTAATTTTCTCATTTATCCTCCTAAAAATTTAAAACTAAGAACGCCTCTTTTTTAAAGGGGAGTTCTTTAATTATAAGTATGTGTACTTGCCCCTATTACAGTTTCAACTATGTCTTTATTTTCGCAAGTATAAATATGTACATGACCAGGCGGATTTGTTACAGCATAAGCAGTGGGAACGCTCCATCCGGCAGCCATTACACAAGCAACAGCAGCCGCAATCATTTTTTAATATTTTTGCCATATCTCGTCCTCCGTAAGAATTTAAAGGTTCTCAATGATTACAGTCACTACTAAAGATAATTATAATTGAAATTTAAAATTTTTCAAGTATATTTGCGTAACATGCATATATTCTGCGTTAATGGAAAAATTTTTTAAAGCTGCATAAAAAATTCTGTTGCCATATGTAATAAATTCCATAAAATCTGTAAACAATATTCTCTGACCTGTAAAAACTTTTTCTGTAATATTTTCACAAACATTATCGTCACTGAAATTATGGTAAAAATACACAAAAAACGTTTTTGTTAAAGCTTTTTCACGGCAAACCCTACAATATTTTCTCTTAAACCCTTGAAAATATTGACTTTTGCCGTTTTTTTGTGTATAATAATAAAGCTTGTGCGGATATTTTATAATTATATTAAATTATTATTTTACAATCCGCGTAAGAAAAATAATACAGGAGGTGTAAGAGAATTGCCAACCTTTAATCAGCTTGTAAGAAAAGGCAGAGAGTTATCCACTAAGAAGTCTAAGGCTCCCGCGCTGCTTAAGAACCTTAACACTCTTAAGAAGGAAACCGAGGATATGCCCGCTCCCCAGAAGCGCGGCGTGTGCACGGCGGTAAGAACGGCTACCCCTAAAAAGCCTAACTCCGCTATGCGTAAAATCGCCAGAGTAAGACTTTCCAACGGATACGAAGTTACCGCCTATATTCCCGGAATCGGGCACAAGCTTCAGGAGCACAGCGTCGTTCTTATCCGCGGCGGACGTGTAAGAGATCTCCCCGGTGTGCGTTACCACATCATAAGAGGAACTCTCGACGCTCAGGGCGTTGACGGAAGAATGCAGGCAAGATCCAAGTACGGCGCTAAGCGTCCGAAGGCCGGTAAGAAGTAAAGCACAAAAAATTCACTGCCACATTTGTGGAGGTTAATATATAATACATTTTTATACATTGCCTTACACGATGGACGGCGGGAGAAAGCGGTTAAATCCGCTGCGCT
>CANDLP010000389.1 GCA_947385505.1 uncultured Clostridia bacterium | reverse complement strand
ATTCCGTCGGCGTTGGTGTCGCAGAAGGATTGGGGATAAATTTGATAAAAGATTGCGTTGTCAAGCCACTTAGCCATAATCTTTTTTCCTTTCATTATTTTGTTTTATTGCGCCCTAAGTAAAATATTGCCGCATGGCGGAGAGATTTTTCATATGTCTCAAGTATTGCGGCAAGGTTTAGCGGTGGGAGCAATATTGTAAATTTAACGGGTATGGGGGTAATTACCTTCGCCTTCTCGGAAAATACCCGCAATTACTTCCGTAAAGCCTTAGCAAACTTCTGTGATGAAGTACTTTGATTCCATATTTATAATAACATTTACGGATATTATTTTACAGTATTTACATACCTTTGTCAATAAAAATTTTATTTTTTCAGAGAAAACTGAAACAAATTTTTTTGTATTTTTGCTTGACATTGACACGGTGTTATGGTTTATAATAAATGTCAAAGGAGAGATGCAAGTGGAATATCTTACGATCGGTCAGGTGTCAAAAAAATTTGACGTTACCCCGCGAATGCTGAGGTATTATGAAAAGCTTGGGCTTATCGAAGCGACACGAAAAGAGGATAACGCATACCGGGTATACGATGAAAACTCGGTAAAGCGCCTTCGGCGTATAATTATTCTGCGGAAGCTCCGCATACCATTAAAGCAAATTGACATTATACTTCGTGAAAACCAGCAGCGTCAGGCTCAGCTGATTTTTCAGCGGAGCATTGAAGAGTTGGACGGGGAGATAGACTCTCTCGGCAAAATAAGAGGTATTCTAAAAAGTTTTTCGGAACGGCTCGACATATGTGTTGAGGGAAACAGACGCTTTGATCTTCTTGAGGACAGCGAATTGTGGGAAACGGCAGATAAATTAAGCCTTTCCAAAAACGTTTTTAAAGAAAGTTCGGGTGAGGATTAAGCGGAAAGCGATGATATACTATAGCAGTCTGAAATAGGTATCGGTTTATAAATTTATAATACCCGTAATAAGAAGAAACAAATGAAGCTCGTAAAAAAAATCCCGCCATATAGCGGGATAGGAAAAAGATCTGTATTAACAATATTTATATGATGCTGAAAAAATGATTAAGCTTCCGCCGCCGCTTTCTTTATTTGATCGCGGTAAGGCTGAACATACGCTTCGATTGCCTGATATTGGCTGTCCAATGTTGCCGCATATGAAGTGCCGAAATAAATGGGTCCGTCGAAAAGCGATTCCTCTCCTTCAATAAGCAGACTTTGCAAATCGGTATCTATACCCATTGCATTATCGAATACAAGCTCGAATTTATCCGAATGAAGCATATCGTCAATAACTTCAAGCTGTTCAACCGTGTAGACAGGTTTGAATTTCTCTCTTCTTGCTGTCTGGCATTCCGGGCAAACGGTGAGATCGGCGTTATTGTTTGAAATATAGTCATACTTGCATTGAGGGCACTTGTCGTAATAAATAGGGTCAGTGGAAGTCTTCTTGGCATAGTCTGCCGCCTTTGTTTCGGGGTCTGATTCATAAATTCTGCTGGACAGTATCCAATCGACTCCGCCCTGAACATTGGGAGCGCCGGCGGGTACCATATATCCGAAGGTATCGGCGGCTACGTAATAGGTATCTGAAAGGGGATCCTTGGGAATAGGAAGAGTTACCATATCGCCGTTAAGGCCTTTTTTGAATATGGCTTCCTGTGCGCTTTCAATGCCCCATTCATAGCCCATGGCAAGAAACAGAAGATCGCCCGTTACAAAGGCGTCTGCGGGGTGTATATAGCCGTCGCTGATAAGTCCGTCTTTTTTCATATCGGCAAGAAAGCTCATTGCTCTTTCTATATTTTCATTGCGCAGGTTGTTTATAATATCGTCGTCGGTAACGTCAAATGTTTTTACACCCGTAGAATTGGCAAACATCATTGCGGTCCAGCTTCCTCCGGTAAATCCTATATGGGTCTCGCTTTGGTCGACCCACTGCTCGCAAAGCTGCTTAAAGGTGTTCCAGTTCCAATCACCAGCCTGATAAAGATCCCACGGATCTTTTAAGCCCGCTTCAAGGACGCTTGCCCTGTTATAGTGAATGGTGAAATTCGGCTGTACATCTGAGGGAAAATAAAAATGTTTGCCCGCATAGTTAAAGTCCTCTATAACGTCTTTTATGTCTATCCAGAGATCCGCGTCCATATCCAGCCATTCGTCAAGAGGAGTGTAAGTATTTTTTGATGCGTAGCAGGGAAATGCTTCCCAATCGTACCTTACCAGATCCGGCGAGTTGCCTGTGGAGATATATGTACCAAGTTTATCAAACCATTCGCCGGAGGAAGCTATCTCGACTTCCATTGTGCCGCCGAAGCGCTGAGCAAATATTTCAGTGGTTTCTGGTTCAGATGTATTTATATCATAATAGCATAAGGCTTTAATATTTCCCGCCAATTGTCCGGGTACATATTTCGGTCCCGTGCCGTCTTCGTTTTTAGCGTCTACACCGCCAATGTCTGCCATGCTGTCGTAGTCGATCTCATTGTCAAGATTTTCCGTAGTTGTAGCCGTTGTCCCCGCATTTGCCTGGTCTCCTCCGGCTTCGGATGAATCCGAGCACGCGGACAGCAGTACCAATATGCCGCACAGCATAAGCGACAAAATTTTCTTTTTTGTTTTCATTAAAAAATGACCTCCTATTAAGAAATAATTTATTAGGCATTGTTTGAAAAATAAAAGTTGCACAAAAAGACAAAAAATGGTAAA
>CANDLP010000388.1 GCA_947385505.1 uncultured Clostridia bacterium | reverse complement strand
TTGTCAACGCTTTGGGCGGCGAACTCCGCGTCCTGCGGAAAGCCGCCGCTTCGGGTGTTGCATCCTTGTCAATGCTTTGGGCGGCAAACTTCGCATCCTTGTGAAAGAGAACCGGCATAATAAATAAAATGGGTTTACAGCCCCCTGCTGTTGGCAGTTATGTGTGTAGGGACGGCTTTGACTGATGGAACGGCAGGAAAACAGGTTCGGTATACGTTAACGGTTAAGATTATTAAATATAAAAACAGTTTTTGATTCCGTAAATTTCCTCTTTTAAAATAATGTTTTTTCTTTAAAACCGTAAAAAATATATTTGCGGCAATCCCGCGAACAAAAGGAAAGGAAAATCGCAAAATGAAGGAAATGAAAGAACAAAAGCTGGAAGAACAAGAAACGCCCGATTACACTTCAAATCTGTCCGGCGATGATATAATGGGGCGCTCTGATTTTTATGTAAATCCTTTGGCGGCAATGTTCACTCAAAATACGGTGCCGGCTCCCGCGGCGCTTACTGGTATACCTCCGTATAATCCCTATTTTCTGGATGAATGGAAAGACGTAAGAGAAAAAGAGGACGAGCTTAGAAAATAGTATTTGCCGCTGTCGGGAAATCTTTAAGTAAAAATAATTAAAAAAAGACCGCAATTAAGCAAAAAATGCTGATTGCGGTCTTTTTGTTTATCGTACATAAAAAATGATTGTTAATTTGTTTAATTCTTACAAAAAATAATTTTTAAGTTTTTTTTACCAAAAGTGCCTAAACTTTTTAAAAAAACTGCCGATATAAAATATAGGAACAGAAATATTATGCAGCAATGGAGGAAATTATAATGAGTACTGTAAACGGTCTTTTAAATTCAGGCTCCGCCAGCGTATCGGGCAGCTCCGTAGCCAATAAAACGCTTAGTAATCTTAACGAAAAGCTTTCCGAAATCGAAAAGGATACCACACATTCCGAAGAGTATAAGGAAAAGCAGGTAAAGAAGCTTAACAGCCAGGTTGGTATTATCAGCAGCTCCAGCGCCAATATCGCAAATGCCAGCAATCTTATTAACGGTATGCTGGGCAAAGCGGACGTAAGCGATTTCAGCGCCTTTTTCGGAAACAACTTAAGCGCGGTAAGGGCGCTTATGAGCGCTAATACCATCGCTCAAAACGACGCGCGCACTCTTGCGGCGGAAATACGTCTCGACAAAATCAGAGGCAATGACACCTCGGATAAGGAAGAAAGACTTGCAAACCTTACGGAAAGCAGTTCAATACTGAACAAATCCTTAAATTCCCGTATTGACAATCTTCTTTCCGACAAAAATACCGACGAGGATACCCGCAGCGTTATCGACCGCATAAAGGACGATCTTAAGGCAAACCAGAAGAAACTGGACAAGGAGTTCGGAAGAACCGAGGACGATAAGGAAGAGGACGGCGTTACCACTAAGTCGGAACTCAGCGAAGATTCCAAGACCGGCAAGAACACCGGTACAAAGCCCACTGTTATTGACAGTATCAAGGCAGATCTTGCGGAAAATCAAAAGAAGATTGACGAGGATTTTTCCGCTAAGGCATAATTTCAGCGTTTATACCCAGTAAAAGAACCTCTCCGTTTTGGAGAGGTTCTTTTTGTATTAACGATATTGTACTGTTTTCGGTCTGTAATACTTATTAACCATTTAAAATTCAGAAAAATTGATTTTAATTTGTTAATAGCGCTTCAGATGTAATACTAATTTCTGTTTAAATATAGACAATGTCTATATTTAAACGCCGGCCTTCGGACGGCAGTCAAAATCTTCGATTTTGGTGAAATCAGTATTGAACTTTGTTTTCGGCGGCTATCGCCGCATGCCGCTTTGCGCCAGCTTTAATACCAATCCCATTTTGAACTGACGTAATACCCACAGTTCAAAATGGGATTGACCCCAAAACACTAATCCCACAGTTCAAAAAGGGATTAGTATAAAATATACAAAGTCAATTTTTAAAGCGAAAACCGTATAATAACCGTTTCAACTCTGCTTTTATCCTGTGCTGAAAGATAGATTTTGTCTGCTTTTAGTCTGAAATTATTACATTTGCCGCTTTTATAAAATTTCCAATAATAATACCTTTCCTTTATGAATATATAACAAATTTTTCCTTTTTCTTGCTTTTTTTACATATGATGTTCACAAAAAAGGTTGCATTGAAACGTTAAATATGATAAAATATAATCAGCTATGAACTATAATTGAAAGGAGCAATACCGTCATACTGATTTCGGTTCGTACTATCGGTGTAACGAGGAAAACGGATCGAGGCTGCGCCTTATGCCAAGTTTTTTATTATATTTTTATATTTTATTATATTGGATGGCTTTTTAGCCTTTATCGGTTGGCGGCGGTAACGCAATGAATGTTTTAAGCGCCGCGTTTCGTGAAACAAAATGCGTTAACATAAGAATTGATCTTACGAGAGATATTCCCCTGACGGTGTTAGGCAAATATCATAATATAGGAAAAAAAGACAGGAGAATGAATCTCCGTGAAATAATATACGCCGAGGACTTTCCGCCTCTTGCCGACGTGTTCAGCGAGATTGTTTCGGGAAGACAGAAGGCGCTTAACGCCCACTGCCGCGTTAATGTAGGCGACGAATACCATTGGGTGTATTTAAGCTGTTCCCTTCGCAAGGATACCTTCAACCGAACTCAGCATCTTACCGGCACTATGATGGACGTGTCCGAATATCTTGATACGGCGG
>CANDLP010000387.1 GCA_947385505.1 uncultured Clostridia bacterium | reverse complement strand
GCTCATCGCTGATAGTGATAAGGTAATCGGAAGCGTGTGTGAACATAAAGTTTGCATTGCCGCCGGAAACCAAGCTGCAATCCGCAAATTCAAGCTCTTCAGTCTTGGGATTGTAGTAGAAAAGGTTAGCGTAAAGTCCGTTATACTTTGTTCCTACATCGTATGACAGAGTTGCGACACAGCCGAAGTTTCCTTTGTGATCAAGCGAAATCTGCTTTTTATGCGAACCCTCAGCCTTGTCAACTACTTCGTTGGGGATATGTCTTGTATTCTTTGTAACATCAAGATTAATAGTCTTGTTAGATGTTACGCTGAGACCGTTGATAGTCCACTTAATGCCTCTGCCCATGTTGAAGACAATATCAACGTCCTTGCCCTCAATATCGCCGAGGATAGTTGACGGAACTTTTTCTGCGCCGTTCATATCTACAACGATCTTATCTCCGTCGGAAGCTACTATGATCTCAGCTGAAACAACTTCCCAGCCGTTCTTTCCGTTTACGGAAGGTGAGTTTGTGTTTGTCGCTCCTCCAATGGGGATAACGGGTGCGCTTACGCCCGGAGCAGGAACCCAAGGAGCGGGGGTGCTGCCTGTGCCTGTTGCGGGAATAGTTTCGGTCTTGATGACATAGTCACATACAGTACATTTATATGTTTTTGTACCTGCTGTTGTTTCTGTTGCGGGAGTTGTAATATTTCCTCCGTCGCTTGTGTGAGCCGCAAAATCAAACTTTTCCGTGCAGTCCCGGCAAGCGTGCCAGTGACCTGTTGCGTCGCTTGTCCATACTGCTGCGGGGGTATGGGTATGATCAGGATCAACAGGAGGCTTGGGTTCTGCATTTGGAACAAGCTCAACCTTTGTCAAGGTGTAATTCACACCGGAAACTGCCATACCAAATTCTTTAAGAGCAGTAACGTCAGCGGCGGTCAATACAAAGCTGAAAGATGTGCCGCTTATGTTTATAACGCCCCATTCGGGATCGGGGTTGGGTCCGGGAATAGCAGGCCAGCCCTCTGCCATGCTCATGATCTTTATCTGAGCATCGGGCTCACAGGTGAAAGTATATTTAAGTGTGTCACCGACTTTGATTTCAGCAAATTTAGCTGCGGGAATCTGTACGTTTGCAGACCAATCTGTTCCCATATTGGTATTGCCTTCCCAGATAGCGTCGCCTGTAACAGGTGTGTCGCCGCCTGTTTGAGAATTAACCTTAACAATATCTCCCAAGGCCATATCGTTAATGCCGCCGACGTCACCGTTAATGTTTACCTGATAACCGAATTCTTGGTGAATATCATCATCGGCAATACCGGTTATTTCAGATAAATCCCAAGGCGACGAGTGGTTTGTCCATGAGAAGCCTTCGCCCCATTTGGCAAAGAGAGAAACAGAAACATTCTCTGCTGTTAAGCCTTCAACAGAAAAGTTTTTAAATTCAACGCCTGTCAAAGAAACTGTTGTATTTTTCAGTTCGCCGTATGTCATTCCTGTTGTGATACCTGCAGGAAATGCCGTAACATTTTTCTGGGCTGCCTTTGTAACACCCGGAACGCCCCAACTTGAAGCATCTGTAACTTCAAGTTCAAGCTCTTTTGTGCTGTCAAAAGCCAATTCAATCGCTGTAGGTGAAGGAGCAGGACTGCCCGCGCTGATTCTGACAACTTCAAGTGAATTTAAAGTAAGTCCATTAAAATGACCGCACTGTAAATTTCCTGCAATACCGCCCCAATCGTACATTGCTGTATCGGAAATGGGAGCGTATGCTATTGCATTGTTTGCCGTACTTGTCGGGAGCGGAATCAAATTACATTCAAAATCAGCCCCATCCTCACTATTGTTATACCATTTTAAACCGGTCATCCAGTTATAGCCGCCGAATCCCCAACCCATCAATGTATCAAAATCAACATCACCATCATCAGTGGTGACGCTTCCCATATTAGACATGGTAGCTTTAATGTAAACATTGGGATCAGTCATGATTGTGGCTCTGTCATTTTCACCAATAATGACCTGCGTCCAATCGCCGGAATCCCAAGCGCCTGTGAACGTACTCTTAACTGATGTTAAGTCAACAGAGTACAGAACTTCTTCTGTACCGGCGGGAGCCTCGGCAAGAGAAGCCGCACTTGCTGTAAAGCTCGTGACAGCCATGGTTGTTACCGCCAGCGCAGCCGCAGTGGCTCCTGCCAGCAGTTTTTTCAATTTCATATAAAAAACCTCTTTTCATTGTATTTGAACGAATTTGTTCTGACGAAAGTCCTTTCGCAGCCGTTCAGTACAATTGGTAAATCGCGTTCATACTTCCGACAAAAAAAACATACTTCATTCATATTAACAGTATAGCAGATTCGCACAGTTTTTTCAAGGGCACAAGCAAACAATATCATACAAAAAATTTGTGGAATTTATACAAAACCTTTTACATTACTGATAGCCGCGGTAAATTTGCCAACCGCCGCAGAGCGTTTCTGTAGGTTTTTGTGCATAATGGGACTTGAAATACGCTTTGAAAGGTGATAAAATAGTATGGTTAAGATTTTCGGCATTCCCACTGATTAAGATGAGGTGAGCGGCATGATAAGAAAAATTTTGGCGTTTCAGATTATTTTGGTGCTTTTTGTTTTTTCATTGGCTGCATTGGCGTCCGCAGAGGAAGAGCTTCCGTATGTCAGAACGGTTTTTAACGAGAGAAACGGTTTGCCCACAGGAGAGGCTAACGACGTTCTGCAGACCTCC
>CANDLP010000386.1 GCA_947385505.1 uncultured Clostridia bacterium | reverse complement strand
CCCCACGTCCGTGCACACTCTTTCCCTACACGACGCTCTTCCGATCTCGGGCTTATAATCCTCTATAAGCTTTATAAGCTCGTCCACATTGTCCGCGTTCACTTGTGCGGTTTCTATAACGGTTTTGCTTTTTCCCGCCGCTTCGATTTCCGCTTTTATTTTGTCGCACTTGGATTTGGTGCGGCTGGCTATCATTATTCCTTCAAATACGCTGTCGTTCTGGCAGCATTTGTGTATGGCCACTCCCGCAACTCCGCCGCAGCCGATTATAAGACATTTTCCCATAGTTTTATTTTCCTTTCAATTTTTTATTTATTTCCAATATTTATTGTTCCTGTAATTTCTCCTGTGTTTGGCATAATATATCTGATTTTTGACAAATTTTCTGAAATCGTCGAAGAAAAACAGTATAAAGTTGAGAATGGATATGATATTTGCCGCAACGGAGGAGATATCTCCTATCACAATGCACATTATCAGCGAGAACACAAAAAATACCGCGTCCACTAAGGCAAGCCACTTTACCTTTATCGGAATAAGAAAGAACAGCATAAACTGATGGTCGGGGTAAAGCACTGCGAAGGCGAAGAACATGGCGAAATAAAGGTAGGTGTTTGAGGTGTATCCCGTTATGAAGCCGCCGATGATTGTAAGTATAACGCCCATAAAATAGTAAACGTTGAATTTGAATTTTCCCCACTGCTGTTCCAGCGCGCTGCCTATCATCCAGTTTATATAAAGGCTGAATATTATAAACACTACGCTTGTGGTGTCGGGGATTATAGCCCAAGTTATTATCCGCCACCATTCTCCCGCCAATATCCTGCTTCTGTCAAAAAATAGGAAGTAGGACAGCGGCATATTGGGTACAAACAGCTCGACGATAAACACGCCCGCCATTGCTATCACCACATACAGCATAAGATTGGGTATTCCGAAACGTCCGTATTTATAGGATAATCTGTCTAAAAGTTTATTCATACACATTCCTTTCTCGTTATGATGCAAAGAGGCTTATATTCTTTCTTTATAAATGGATAGAAGAAGCTCCCGAAGCGCTTTACAGGCAGCGGCAGTGCTTATTCCCGATTGATCGTAGGGCGGCGAAAGCTCGTTTATATCCGCGGCGATCACGTTTAAAAACCCTCCCACCGTGATAATCCCCTTTATAAGCTCATTGAAGCTTATTCCGCCCGCTTCGGGGGTTCCCGTTCCGGGGAAAACCGAAGGATCGAGAACGTCAAGGTCTATGGTAAAATAAACGGGATTTCCTTTTATTTTATTACAAATTTCTCTGAGACCTTCCAGATCAAATTTTTTCATATACGTGTGCGTTTCGGCAAATTCAAACTCGCTTCTTTCACCGCTTCTTATGCCGAATTGGTATATCCTTCCGTCGCCGACCAATTCATGGCAGCGGCGCAGAACACAGGCGTGGGAAAGCTTTTCGCCGAGATATTCGTCCCTGAGATCGGCGTGAGCGTCGAAGTGAATAATATTCAGATTTGGGTATTTTTTGATCGCCGCTTTAACCGCACCCAAAGTAACCAAATGTTCTCCGCCTATCATAACGGGGATTTTCCCGTCCTTTAACACCTCGCCTGTATATTTTTCTATTATTTCAAGCGCCTTTTCCGTATTTCCGAAAGGAAGCTCCAGTTCGCCCCCGTCGTATACCTTAAGATCCTCCAGATCCTTGTTCTGATACGGGCTGTATGTTTCTATTCCGTAGCTTTCGGCTCTTATCTGCTTTCCCCCGAAGCGGGTTCCGGGGCGGTAGCTGGTGGTACCGTCAAAGGGCGCGCCGAAAATCACGGTATCGGATTGGGCATACTCTTTGTCGCAGGCTATGAAGGTCTCTGTGTTTAAGCTTTTTTTCATTTTTATAAACATTCCTTTTCTGTTTAAGAATTAGTGTAATAATGGCTTAATTCTATGTGCGGTAATAATTGTATAGCTGTGTGCGTTAACGGTTATTCTGCAATCATCAACAGTTATATACCAGTTTTTTCCGAGCCGCTCAATTTTGGCGTCCTTATTCAAAATTCGGTCTTTGCACCATTTAACAATATCATCTGTTTCAACTTGCAGGTTCCTTTTTATACGGTCTATGCCCATTTCCATCGTATGAAGTTTATAAATATTTTCTATCAGTTCTGTCATTCGGATACCTCGCGCTTTCATTTTTTACAGGGAATCAAAAGTCGAATCGGCACTTAAATTATACCTTCAACGTTCTCAAGAAGCTCCTGAACGTAATTCGGCAACGCAAATGCTCCGATATGCAGCGCAGGATTGTAGTATTTCGTTTTTATTCCCAATTTTGTCCAAGACTTAGGGTTAAAATCCCGTATCGGGTGCAGTTTTTTGCCGGCAAATCCGAAAAGCCAGTGCCCCGAAGGGTAAGAGGGAATATGAGCCTGATATACTTTGCTGATAGGGAAGCTGTCAACTATTCGCTTATGAGCTCTTTGCATTGCGATCCTGTCTTCGGAATAAAATGGGCTTTCGCATTGGTTGACCATTATTCCCGCCTCGGTTAGGGCGTTGCAGCAGTTTCCGTAAAATTCCTTTGTAAACAGCCCTTCTCCCGGTCCGAATGGATCCGTGCTGTCCACTATAATGAGATCGTACTTGTTTTCACAGCGGCGGACGAATTTCAATCCGTCCTGATAGAATACCTTTACCCTTTTGTCGTTAAATCCGCAGGCAGTTGCGGGAAGATATTCCTTACACACCTCAACCACTCGCTCGTCTATTTCCACCAAGTCAACCATTTCCAAGCTTTTGTA
>CANDLP010000385.1 GCA_947385505.1 uncultured Clostridia bacterium | reverse complement strand
TATCGTTCTTAAGCCTTTCGTCAAGCTGATCCTTTCCAACGTCCACGGCGTACACGATTTTCGCCCCGTTTTGCAGCATGCAGTCGGTAAATCCGCCGGTAGACGCGCCCACATCAATACAAACGCAGTCGGAAAGCGAAATGCCGAACGCTTCCACTGCTTTTTCCAACTTCAGCCCTCCGCGGCTCACATACCTTGGAAGCTCTCCCTTTATTTCAATAACGTCATTTTCGTTTACATCAAAGGAAGCCTTGTTGATCCTATAACCGTTTACAAAAACCATACCGTCCCTTATAAGTCCCTGCGCCAAGCTTCGGCTTTTTACAACAGCGCGCGATGCCATTTCAACGTCAAGCCTGCCCAATTGTTTCACCCACCGCTTTAATTATTCCTTCGGTATTCAGTCCGTAATCCGAAAGCTGTTTTTCTGTATCTGCGTATTTTACAAAACGATCGGATACCGCAGTTATCTTAAAAGTACCCTTCCATTTCCGATCTGTAAGAGCGGCAGAAAATTTTTCGGCAATTCCTCCCGAACGTATTCCTTCCTCAAAAAACATCACCTTATCAAATTTTTCCGCAATACTGAGCGCTTTTTCGGGGATAGGATATATCTTCACCATTTGAAGCAGATCTGCCTTTGTTTTTTTAGCTGCCTTCAAAGCGTTTTCGGTAATTCTTCCGTAAGTGATTATCAAAGCTTTATTGCCGCACTCGTAAAAACGAAGATCATAATCTGCTTTCTCCGAGTTTCCTTTGACCGCTTCGCCTTTAGGATAACGCACAGCGGCTATTCCCTTACAGCCGTATAGCGCTTTTTTTAGTGAAGCGCGAAGCTCCTCCGCGTTTGACGGGGAATAAATAACCGTTTTCGGTATGCTTGACATCATTGAAACATCGAAAAGACCCTGATGTGTCTCTCCGTCCTCGCCTACCATTCCCGCTCGGTCTATTGCAAAAACCACATGTTCTTCCTCAATGGCCAGATCGTGTATAATCTGGTCATAGGAACGCTGTAAAAATGTGGAATATATTCCGAAAACAGGAATAAGCCCCTGTGAAGCCAATCCGCCCGCAAAAGTCACCGCGTGTTCCTCGGCAATGCCTACATCAAAAAAACGCGGTTTATGCGCTTTGGCAAAGTGCTGAAGACCGGTGGCATATTTCATCGCCGCAGTAACCGCACAGATCCTTTCGTCCGTATCCGCCAGCTCCGTAAGATACTTTCCCATCACTTCCGAATAGGTATCACACGCTTCTTCGCAAATAATGGCTTTTCTCTTTGAAATTCCGTGATATTCGCCGGAATTCTGTTCTGCGGGAAGATACCCCTTTCCCTTCTTGGTCTTTATATGGACTATACACGGCTCGTCTAACTGCTTTGCCACGTTTAAAGTGTCTATAAGCTCCGAAAGATTATGACCGTCTATCGGACCTAAATATTTATATCCTAAATTCTGAAATATGTTGCTTTGAAAAATGGCAAATTTGACAAGTTCCTTTGTGCCGCTCACCGATTTGGAAAGCTCTCTTCCTATTGCCGATTTGGAAAGGGTCTCTTTTACCCGTTTTTTTGTTTCATAATATTTTGTTGATGAACGCATTTGGGAGAGGTAAGACGCTACTGCTCCTGAATTTTTCGATATGGACATTTCATTGTCATTCAGGATAACAATAAAGTTTCTTTTTAGTTTGCTTGCATTATTCAGACCCTCGTATGCTTCGCCGCCTGTCAATGCTCCGTCTCCGATAACCGATATCACATGATGAACGTCTCCCTTTATCTCCATTGCCTTGGCGATGCCGAGTGCGGCCGAAATAGAGGTGCTGGCGTGTCCCGCTATAAAAGCGTCGTGGCATGATTCGTCAGGCCGCGGAAAACCCGATATACCATCTTCACTGCGAAGCCTGCAAAAATCCTTATACCTGCCTGTTATTATTTTATGTGCGTAAGATTGGTGACCTACGTCAAAAATTATTTTGTCATCGGGAGTGGTAAATACGCTGTGCAACGCAACGCAGAGTTCCACCGCGCCGAGACTGGAAGCCAAATGTCCGCCGTTGCCGTAAACTATCTCTATTATATATGACCTAAGCTCAGAACAAAGCTGTTCTTTTTCCGCCAAGCTGAGTTTTTTTATCATATCGGAGGATATTCTTGATGATAATATCAAAATTTTTCGCCCCCTGATCATAATGTATTATTTAACCTGTTTCATTGTCAGGAAAGGAACCAATTCGTCGGGAAAACAATACCTATAAGAATGCCCAAAAGTGCGCCGAAAATAACCTCTAACGGAGTATGTCCCAAAAATTCCTTCAGTTCTTTGGTATCCTCCGGATCATATTCTCCTTCGTCATCCTCCATTTTTTCCTCAATTTTATCAATGAGCTCTTCGTCAAGTTCATCCACTATATGTCTTAGCCTGTTAATCTGCTTGGCGTGTATACCCGCCGCACGCCTTACGCCCGTTGCGTCGTACATGGTGATAATAGCGAGCATCATTGCCAGTCCGAATGCAGCAGAGGCGATTCCCTCCATACGGTATATGGTTATAACCAATGCGCATACGGTGGAAGAATGAGAAGACGGCATACCTCCGGAACCGAACAAGCGCTCCAATTTAAATGTTTTATATTTTACGGCGTACAAAACCGCTTTGATCAGCTGAGCCAAAGCCCAGCTCAGCATTGACACCAATATCGCAACATTTATATATTCTTTCACTGTTAAACAACCTTCCTTGCCCGAATTATCCTCTTTATTTATTTCTGTTTAAAAGTTCAAGTGTAAGCTCTTTCAAAAA
>CANDLP010000384.1 GCA_947385505.1 uncultured Clostridia bacterium | reverse complement strand
CCCCACGTCCGTGCACACTCTTTCCCTACACGACGCTCTTCCGATCTTAGAAACCTGATGGCAGCGCTGTATTCCGTATTTGCGGCAGGCGTCCAACATTACTTGTGTTCCTAAAATATTTGTTTTAAGAAATACATCAGGATTTTCTATGGAACGGTCAACATGACTTTCCGCGGCAAAGTTTACCGCTGTATCCGGGCGTTCTTGCTCAAAAACAGCAAAAACAGCATCTCTATCGGTTATATCAACCTTGCAGAAGCGAAAATTCGGGTTATCCATTACCGGGCTTAATGTTTCAAGATTACCCGCATACGTAAGACAGTCCAAGCATATTATTCTGTAATCCGGATATTTGCCAAGCATATAATGTACAAAGTTTCCGCCGATAAATCCCGCGCCCCCTGTAACCAAAATCTTCATATTTTTAATCATTCCTTTCCTTATGAGGATAAGCTTGAAAGAACCCGTTTTTTAAGCTCTTTCAAACTTATCCTTGATACACAAAGCTGCAATCGCTGTCCTTCAGCAACGGCGCGTTTTTGTCCTTTTCCGACAGAATAGGCTGTTCAATACCCCAGTCCACACCGATTTCCGGATCGTCAAAACGTATGCTGCGGTCGCTTTCATGATTATAATAGTTGTCCGCCTTGTACAAAAATTCGACTTCATCGGTAAGCGTCACAAACCCGTGACCGAAGCCGCGGGGGATATATAACTGACGCTTGTTTTCCGCCGAAATCTCCACCATTATCCATTTCTTATAAGCAGGCGATCCCTTTCGTAAATCCACCGCCACGTCCTTTACCGCGCCGCGGCAAACGCGTACCAGCTTTGCCTGCGCATGCTCTCCGTTTTGAAAATGTATGCCCCGCAGAACGCCCTTTGCTGTGGAAAAAGAGTGGTTATCCTGCACAAATTCCTCTGTAATTTCCGGTAATTTAATCTTGGAGTAGCTTTCCATAAACCAGCCGCGGGAATCTCCGAAAACCTGCGGTTCTATTATGTAAACGCCCTCTAATTCGGTTTTTATAACATTCATTTTATATTCCCTCTAATAAATGATTCTGTTTTCCGCTACACGCTTTAAATGCGCGCCATACGGGCTTTTCCCATAGCTTTCCGCGCTCTTCAGCAGCGTTTCTCTATCAATCCACCCGTTTTTATACGAAATTTCCTCCAAGCAGGAAATCATCAGCCCCTGTCTTGTTTCGATAACCTTAACATACTCGCCGGCGTCCGAAAGGCTGTCCACCGTACCGGTGTCAAGCCAGCCGTAACCGCGGCCCAAGGTGATTACATCAAGCTTGTCTTCTTCCAGATAAATTTTGTTTAAATCAGTAATTTCAAGTTCACCTCTGGGAGAAGGCTTTAAGCTTCTTGCATAATCACACACATTATTGTCGTAAAAATATAATCCCGTTACCGCGTAATTGGATTTTGGGGAAGCCGGCTTTTCTTCCAGCGAAACGGCTTTTCCGTCTGCGCCAAATTCTACGATTCCGAACCGCTCCGGATCATCTACATAATACCCGAAAATAGTTGCTCTGCCGTGATTTTCCGCGGCAGTACAAAGGTGTTTTTTCAGCCCTCCGCCATGGAAAATATTGTCTCCTAAAATCATCGCGCATTCATCGTTTCCGATAAATTCCTCACCTATAATAAACGCCTGCGCAAGACCGTCGGGAGAAGGCTGAACCTTATAGTAAAGGTTTATCCCGTAACGTGAACCGTCTCCCAGCAAACGCTCGAAATTCGGCAGGTCAACAGGCGTAGAAATAATCAAAATATCCTGTATTCCCGCTAACATAAGTGTGGATAATGGGTAAAAAATCATCGGCTTGTCGTAAACAGGCAAAAGCTGTTTAGATGTTACCATTGTTACAGGGTACAGGCGCGTGCCGCTGCCGCCCGATAAAATTATTCCTTTGCGCATTTTTAAAAGTCCTCCCTTTAGCTCTTATAATCTCACAGATACTTTATAATTGAATTATCATAAATATTTTGTTTTATTCGCCTCATATGAATCAATTTTCCGCAAATTACTTCATTATTAAAATTATGATGTATAATTAACGCGTTTTTTCTGCATTACAAATTATATCATATGTAAAATTGATTGTCAATAGGTTTCAAAGGGGAAGTTTTTTACTATTTTTAACAACATGATTCTTGTTTTTTTAATAATATATGTTAATTATTTATGATTTACGCGGTTTGCGGTTATACATCATAATCTTAAAGTAAGTATAAACACAAAGTTAAAAATAAACCGTATATTGGCTCATTAAAAAATGTCATAGACGCGCGGCTTTATATTGCAGTACATTATTTCGGATTTTTCAAACCCCAAAAACTGCACTGGTCTGACGTTGTTGCCTAAAATTTGACGTTCTTGCCTAAACGGTTGTTTTTTATTATGATTTTATTTAAAATGTAAAATAATGCAAAAATCAGACGGAGGTAAAAATGAACATCATAAAAACAAACGAGGCCAAGACTCTGAATATCACGCTGGAAGGCAGGCTTGACACGACGACGGCGCCGCAGCTTGAGGCGGAATTAAAGCAAAGCATTGCCGACAACACCGAACTCACCTTTGATTTCGCGAAGCTAGAGTACATATCGTCGGCGGGTCTGCGCGTATTGCTGGCGGCGCAGAAGGTAATGAACAAGCAAGGAAAAATGGTTATCCGCAACGTCAACGACGTGATCTCGGAGGTATTTGAGGTTACGGGTTTTGCGGATATTCTGACGATTGAATAACGGAGAAACGCTATGGATAAACAGCTTTTTCGCAAGTCGAGCATAGAACGCAGAT
>CANDLP010000383.1 GCA_947385505.1 uncultured Clostridia bacterium | reverse complement strand
ACGCTCTTCCGATCTGGAAGTGCGGCTTTGGAGCTGTACCGTGAGGAGTGGAAGCTCCACCGGAAAAAAATCGAGGACATAATTTTTACTCAAGGAGAGGAGCATACTTATAATGGAGATGAAGCCAATGAATAAATATGAGTTTTTATCTCAGCTCAGAAACGCGCTTTCCAACCTTCCCACGGAGGAAAGAGAGGCCGCTATGAGTTACTATGAGGAATTTTTCAGTGACGCGGGCGAAGAAAACGAACAGGCGGTAATAGCCAGCTTAGGTACGCCCGAAGAATTGGCGCGCTCGATATTAAGCGAGAATACCGAAAACGTTAAAACGGATAAGGATACAAATTACGTAAACGGTTATGATCCCGGTTCAAATTCAAACGCCGGTTATGGCGGTTACAGCGGTTTTACACCTCCGCCTACTCCCGCTCAGTACGCTAAAAAGTGGACGGGAGGACAAATAGCGCTTTTGGTGGTGTTGGCGGTATTTTCCTCTCCCGTATGGATCACGGTGACAGCGGTGCTCATATCCCTTATAGCCGCTTTTTTCGCTGCGATAATAGGGCTTTTCGCGGGATTCGGCGGGGGAGCGATAGGATTATTTGCGGGCGGTATGGTTGCGCTGTTTGAAAGGCCTGTGACGGGAATTTTTATGTTGGGTCTGAGCCTTATTCTGGGCGGACTTATACCTTTGGCGATCTATCCGCTGTGCAAAGCGATATTTAAGCTGATAGAAGTCTGTGCAAAAGGAATAGGCGCGCTGTTTAACAAGCTTACGGGCAGAAAGGAGATAAGACGATGAAAAAAGGCGCTTTAAAATATATAATAGGCGGTTCAATAGTGGTTGTGGGGCTTATTATGGTTATTACGGCGGTTTGCATCGACGGGTGGAATCTGGTTACTCAATTTCCGACGGTACAGATTGACTATGACGGAGTACATGTGGAATACGGCAGCTATTGGTATGATGATAATATTATAAACGAAAACGGAGAAACTGTTATGGACAGTGAAGTAAGAAATATAAATATAGATATAGATTACGGAATGGTAAACATAGAAAGAGGAAATACTGATAAAATAGATATACATACAAAAAATATAATTGAAAACAAATTCAGATACGAGGTTAAAGGCGATACGCTTTATGTAAAGTACAAACGCGGCTTTACACTGTTCAGCTTCGGGAACAATTTAAGAACGGAAATAAACATTACTTTTCCCGAAAACGCCGAATACGATAATATTTACCTTCATAACGGCGCGGGAGCAATGTATCTTTACGATCTTAAAATCGGAGATATTATAATAGATAACGGCGCGGGCGAAATGAAAATGGAAGATATAAACTCCGACGGAAAAATAAAGATGCATACCGGAGCGGGAGCCATCAAGCTGGAAAACGTAACCTGTGAACGTTTTGAAATTGATTCGGGAGTAGGCGCTGTGGACGCTTCCCGCGTAGTTTGCGACGGATTGTCCGCTAAGAGCGGTGTGGGATCATTTACTTACGATGGCGAAATAAACGGCGACGCGGATATAGACAACGGCTGCGGCGAGGTTAAAATGACTGTTTACGGAATGTCCTCCGACTATGGCTTCGATGTGGATTCCGGTGTGGGACAGGTAAGAGTCAACGGAAACACACCTGTTAACAGCAACGGAAAGTATAATTTTAAGGTACATACAGGAGTAGGCGAGGTAAGGATCGATTTTAAGGATAAAGGAGAGTGAGCATATGCCGAAAAAATTATATAAGATAGAACAAGGACGGGTTTTCTGCGGCGTTTGCGGCGGAATTGGAGATTATCTCAATCTGGATCACAACATTGTGCGGCTGCTGGCGGTTTTAATCAGCGTATTTACGGCGGCGTTCCCTATGCTTATAGCATACATTGTGATGGCCTGCATACTTCCCGCTAAATCACAGACGTTCTGACAAAAAAGTTTTCCGTATCCCGCAATATATTTTATTTCAAAACCGCCTCTTTGTGGATTTTTAACAAAGAGACGGTTTTTTATATGAAAAAAGATTGATTTTATATGTGCATAATGCCCTTAAATTATTATTTTTATCAGAAAATTATATTCGATATACATAAAACAAAATTTCACGAATTTTTATTATATTGATTTGCATTGTGCAGAATTACCGATTACAATATAAGTGAAAGAAATCTTTTGACATAATTCATGCAGTGAAAGGAACAACAATAATGGAACGTACAGCAGGCAATAAAATTATGAAAACGGTCACCGTAGGCTTAATGGCGGCTTTGGTGTTTGTGGGCAACTATCTTTCTTTTCCGATACCAAACGGATTGTTGGTAACAAGAATACATCTGGGCAACTCTATGTGCCTTTTGGCGGGGCTCTTGTTCTGCGGAAGCACAGGCGGCATCGCCAGCGGAATAGGCGCGGCGCTGTACGATCTTTTTAACCCCGCTTATATACTTTCGGCGCCTTACACTTTTATATCCAAATTTGCCATGGGTTATGCGGCGGGAAAGCTGAATAAGCGGAATAAGGAGGGTAAAATTCCTCTTGCCGCGACGATACTGGCGGCAGTGTTCGGACAGCTGGTTTATATAATTCTGTATCTTATAAAGTCCTTTTTTACGGTGCTTATAATAGGCGGCACCGTCGAAGCGGCATGGATAGCCGTTGGAACAAACGCAATAACCTCGTCTGTAAACGCGGTTTTGGCGGTAATAATCTCGGTGCCGCTGTATCTGGCCCTTAGAACTGCTCTTACAAAAACGCCTGTACGCTCTCTTATTAACGAGCAGAAGGAGAGCAAGGGGTATTTTAATCCTTTAG
>CANDLP010000382.1 GCA_947385505.1 uncultured Clostridia bacterium | reverse complement strand
CCAGTTGTCGCTTAAAAAAATGTGGAGCGACTTTATTTCCTTAAGCATAAAAAGGTATTTTGGAAGAAGATCGAACAGTTCTGATGCGTCATTGCTTTTTTGAAGATCTTCATACATATAAATAGTATTGATAAAGTACTGGCTCAGGTCAATGTTTTTTTTCAGAGTATTTATATCACATTGTTCTTTTTCACGCGCAGTGCCGGGACAGCCGCAGCTTTCCGTAGGGAAAAATATGCCAGGTATAAAATGATTTTTTTCGGTTTCTTTTCCTGATACAACGTCTATAATAATATCTACCGACTTCATGCCTATTTCTACCAGCGCAGGCTGCATTGACGCGATTTGCGGGTGATAGACTTTTCCTTCGATTATTCTGTCAAAGCCTGTAACCGCTATATCGTCCGGAACGTTTAAACCGCGCTTTTCCAAGGCTTCGCAGGTTGCCATAGCCATAGTGTCATTAGCGCAGATTATCGCCTGAGGCAGCTCAAGTCCACAGCTTAATATATGATCCACAAATTTATAGGGAGCTATTCTCCAGAAGTCACCGTAGGTATATCGGTCTTCTTCTATCTCTATGCCGTTCTCTTTTAGCGCGTCTATATATCCCTGAAGTCTGAGTTCGGACAGGTTCATACCTTTATGACCGGTAATGCAGTTAATTCTTGTAAAATTGTGCTCTTTTATCAGGTGATTTGCAATGAGTTTAATGGAATTGTAATCGTCAGAAAATACGTTATAAAAATCGGCGCTTTCATAATCTATGCATACAACGGGTTTTCCCGTTTTTTTAAGCGATATCTCAATAGATTCCAGTACGTCGTCCGAAAGTGCATTGGGTAAAATTACAAATCCTTCAAAAAGGTCATAATTTACCAGTTTAAATATATTGTTTTCACCTTGTTTCCCCAAAATGTTTTCCATGGTTTTTGAGAAAAAAGACGCAAAAACAGCCACATTATAATTGTATTTTGCCGCCTCTTTTCTTATGCCGTCTATCAGAAGCGACTGGTAGATTTCGCACACTTCCGAGAACAATACCGCTATACATTTTCGTTCGTTTTCCATTTTAGCTCCTATCAAATGCTGCAAGTTATTCTGCTTGCTGAAAAGAAAACACGGTGCATTTTTGAGCACGGGTTTTCGGATTCACTTGTAGATCCGAGATGATTTCCGTTTGTATTCCCCTTAAAGCATTATTTAAGTATTCGTTTGGGTTTGGGTTTCTGTTTGTGTAATCGTTTGTTCTTCCTGCAAGGTATCGGAAGAAACTTCGGTTTCAGGTTCGGCAGATGTTTCGGTTCCGGGTTCGGCAGGAACAAAAGTTTCGGATTCGGAAGTGATAATATCAGTTTCCGAAGTTGAGTCGGAAATTGAAGTATCAGATGTATCGGCAACGCTTTCTTCGGCGGAATCAATAATTGTAATTACATTTGCTATAATGCCTTTTGACTTTTTTTCGGGTTCACAATAAGTTATGGTAACCGATTTTGCCGCAGATGGTATTCCTCCCAATATCTGAGTATCTTCGTTTATTACAAATTTTTGTTCGTTACCGTCGGATTTTACGGTAATACCGGTTTCGTTAAAGGAAATAACGGCTCCTGTAAGTGATTTATACGGATTTGCCATCTCGATTTCAGCGGAATCTTCGGGCAAACCGGTGTTTAAATGTGTGGTTTGAAGCTGTTCAATAAGCATATCAAGCTCATTTGGAGCTTCTTCGGAGCCGCAGCCCGCTAATAAGGTTACACAAGCGGCAGCGGCGGCAAAAATTGATATGATTTTTTTCATAAAAATCCTCTTTTTATAACATAATTATATACTGCAAATAAAAAACATAAAAAATAATAGAAAGCCCAAATATTCAAGTGATTACATTTTCTTAAAATTTGAACTATTAAAATTTCTTTTTTGATGAAATATGAAACTTTTTCTACGCATTAAAGTATACTATAAAATTACCTTTTAGTCAATTTACAATTTATACTAATAAAATAAAACATACTTGTTAATATTAAACAAAATTTATATTTTAATATGGTAATTTTTAATAAACAGTATTTAAAAATGTACATTAAAGGCAATACCTCATATAGCGTTTACGGCTTTTGCTGTATTGCCTGAATATATTAGGATCGAATGCCTTTCTTTTCGTTTTTTAGATTTCTCAGCAATATAAATGTCATTATTAACAGACAAACGGAACAGATGGGGTTAATTGATGACATTACAGGAGTTATGCGGGCGGATGTTTCGGTTTCAACCGCAATAGGAAATATCCTTGTCAGAAAAAAGCAATATACAGCGCTTAGCAGGCAAGCGGGGATCCTGTACAACAAAAATCTTTTCAGCTTTATTTTACCCGCAGACAAAGCGGCTGTCTGCAATATTATACAAAATCCGCCAAAGGAGGTAATCGCCGCAAATAGCGGCATAAGATTATAGCCGCTGCCTTTGAACATGGAAAGATTTGAGATTTCAAGAGACGCGCAGAAAATTTTATTTAGCCCTATTTTTTCAAGGGCGGCTAATAATCCCGAAAATTTTATAAGTTCCAACAATACGTTAAAGGCAAGTATTGTACCGCATATCACTCCCAACGCTTTTACCGTTCCGCTTATGCTGTCCGTTACGTTTGATAAAGTCAGTCCGGCGGGGTTAGAGGGTGCGGAGTTATATGAAAATCGTTTCTTTGTTAAAATGTTTAAAATAACCGCTAAGGTAAAACAGGCGAGCACGTTGGAAAAGTAAACTATCAGTCCGGCATTGACGCTTCCGAGAACCGAAAGAGATCGGAAGAGCACACGTCTGAACTCCAGTCACG
>CANDLP010000381.1 GCA_947385505.1 uncultured Clostridia bacterium | reverse complement strand
ATCAGCAGGCGGTCAAGATCGCTGAGCTTTAATTTGCAAATAGGTTTAATTAAATAAATCTCCGGAAAGGAACTATAAGTATGAACATAGCTTTTTACTCTGCGGCAACCGGTATGATCGCTCAGCAGGGCGGAATGAACGTAACGGCCAACAATATAGCCAACGTAAACACCGTAGGTTATAAGGCGCTTCGTCCCAGCTTCGCCGATTGTATCTACACCGAACAGAGAGCCACAGAACCCGAATGGGACACAGGTCACGGACAGTATATGAATAAGACCGATTTTCAGTGGGATATAGGCGGTTTTACAGATTACGGTCAACCTTTGGATTATGCTCTTCCAAATGACGGATTTTTTATGGTAAGGGATTATAACGGAAGGGATTATCTTACCCGTGACGGCGCTTTTCAGATAACGAATGTGGGCGACCATTGGGAATTGGTCAACGCAAGCGGTGACTTTGTTCTTGACTATGACGGTAATCATATAACGGTGCCGTTTAAGACGGATACCGAGGAAAGCCTTATCTTTACCGCTCCCGATAACGGCTATTTTATGGTAAGGGATCATAACGGAACCGAATACCTTACCCGTGACGGGGACTTTATGCTTACAAACGTGGGAAACAGCTGGGAGCTTATCACGGCTAACGGCGATTTTGTTCTTGACAGAGAAGGAAATCACGTAACAGTTCCCTTTGACGTACAGGCGGACGAGGAGGGTAACGAGAATGCGGCGGTAAATTATCAGCAGTTAGCCGCAAATGTTGGAGTGTTCAATCTTCCCGCGGGCGCCGATCTGGCTGACGGAAACGCAAATCACTACCCCGTTTCCAACATAAACGGCGAGCTTGTTGTGAGCAACGCCATTGTACCCGCTCCCGCACAGGAAGTAAACGATACGGTTACAACTGAAATTGACTACCCGTTGCTTACCGAAATGATAGGCGTATTTACCGTTCCCAACAAATGGGGATTGGCTCAGGACGACAGCAATCACTTTTTGGTAACCGAACGTTCGGGCGCGCCACAAGCCGATCTTGAAGCGGATAAGCTTCAGTATTATTTGGAGCGTTCCTCCGTTGATCTGGCTCAGGAAATGGTAAATATGATCGTTTCCCAGAGAAGCTACCAGCTTAACGCAAAAATTGTCCAGACAGCTGACGAAATGCAGCAGATAGCCAATAACTTAAGATAAATTATAATATACATAAACAATCTTATAAACTTTTTAGTAAATATTAACCGATAAGCTGTTACGATTTATTCGGATTAAAATTCGGGCAGCCGCGTCTTAAACAGCGTCGCTTGCAGAATGCGGCTTTGCAGTCATACGGCCGTAAAAGAAAAGAGGTGCTTAATTATGGCTCTCAGCAAATATGAGGATTTGACCGATGTTCACCTTGACGTGCTCAAGGAGGTGGGAAACATAGGCTCCGGCAATGCCGCCGCCGCACTTTCCACTCTTATCAATAAAAACGTCGAAATACAGATGCCCAATATAAGTATAGTTCCTTTCCAGGAAGCTACAAATCGTTCGGGAGGCGCCGAACGTGTTGTAGCTGGTGTAATGTCCCGAATGGTAGGCGGCATTGAGGGCATGATCCTTATTCTGATGGATAAAAATTTTGTCAATACCATTATTAAAGTATTTTTTAACCAAGAGATTCGCGGGCTTATAGATTTGGACGAAACCGTGATTTCCGCCTTGTCCGAGGTAGGCAATATAATATGCGGAACTTACGTTTCAGCAATAGGCCAGCTTACGGGAATTGACATAAAACTGAACACACCCTGTTTTCAGGTAGATATGGCGGGGGCGCTTATGAGTGTTCCTGTTATAGAATTCGGTGAAGTGGGCGATAAAATACTTTATATTGATAAAAACTTGATCATAGACGGTCAGACTATGAATGCCGAGGTATTTCTTATCCCGACAATTGATTCTTTGGGAACAATAATGACCAAGCTGGGAATAGAGGTATAAGCTTTTTTCATAGGAATATGCGCGGCTGTATGTAAAAAAATTCCCTTTTCCGCGCATAGTTCCCTGCTCTCGAAAAATAAGTCTCCGAAACCGAAAAGCATAAGTTTAAGGCATATATTCGGTATGAAATTTCAGATATCAAGAGGGTTATTTTAAAAGAGACAGCCTGTTCCTGCTTTTCCGTCCGCAAAAAAATATAAGCGGCGCGGAAGTTCCGAGAGGAAAGGAAATATCAATAGTATGAGCAATATTACAATCGGCATATCCGACTGGAAGGTATGCAGACCGCCGGATGTGCTTATAACGTATGCTTTAGGTTCATGTGTAGGTTCTTGCATTTTCGATTCCAAAGCGGGTGTTGCGGGATTATCTCATATTATGCTCCCCGACAGCAGCTCTTTGAGCGGAAGAGATGTGAACAGAATGAAGTTTGCCGATACCGCCATACCCGATATGGTGGCGGAAATGGTGAAGATGGGCGCCGATCCCCGCCGTTTACAGGCGAAGATTGCGGGTGGTGCGCTTATGTTTGCGGCGAGAAGTGAACAGTTTAATATCGGCGAAAGGAATGTGGCAGCTGTAAAACAGGCGCTGGCTAAGCTAAAAATACCGATAATAGCGTCGGATACGGGACTTAACTATGGTCGTACCGTATATTTTTACGGCGCTGACGGAAAGGTTGTCATAAAGTCCACTGTTAAAGGCGTCAATGTACTTTAGAAGCTCTATTTAGTGAGTTACTCGGAAATTGACTGCATAAGGCTTTTGAATAAATTTTCGAGCAAATTTTTCAAAATTATAGCAATCCAAAAAAAGAATAAATAGCGGCGAAGCCGCACCTGTCTTTTT
>CANDLP010000380.1 GCA_947385505.1 uncultured Clostridia bacterium | reverse complement strand
CAACCTTTATTATTGAGGAAAACTATCCAAAGCGGTCAGCAGCGCTTTATTTTCGGATTCGTTTCCCGCTGTTATCCTTAAATAATCTCCCATATACCTTACCGCAATTGAATTTGACAGCAGGTAATCAAAAACAGCCTTTGCCTTTGAGGTTTTAACAAAAACAAAGTTCGTAACTGAAGGATAAATTGTTTCAAAAAAGGGATAATTTCTGCGGGAAAGACCGTCATACAACTCTCTGCGGGCAGCTTTGCAAGCTTCAATTCGCCGTTTCATTCCATTTTTGTCGGAAAGAAAATATTCCGCCGCGTTTTGCGTAAGCACATTTACATTATAAGGCGATTTTGCGGCTCTCAGCTTTTCGGTAATCACGTTTCCGCTTACGGCAAAGCCCAATCTCAGTCCTGCCATGCCAAGCGCCTTTGAACAGGTGCGGAGCACAATAAGATTGTCATACTCATGGGCGCATTTCAAAAGGCTGTTTTCCTCACCCCAAAAATCCATATACGCCTCGTCGGCAACAACCAACGCGTTTACGGAACGTATCAGTTTCAATACCTCTTCTTTTGAAATACCCAAGGAGGTGGGATTACACGGATTGGAAAATATAACCGCCTTTATATTTTCGGTATTTATTTTTTCTATAACCTTATCAATATTTACGGTAAGATCCGCTTCCTTTTGAAGTGCTTTTACATCAAGCTCATAAAGGCTCGAATAAAAGGCATACATGGAAAAATCGGGTGAAAGACAAAGCACCTTTTCGTTCTTTTGTAAAAAACAAGCGGTGATGATGCTTATGAGTTCGTCGGAACCGTTGCCGGCGGTAATAAAAGCAGGATCAACTCCGTAAAGCTCTCCGTAGACTTTTATAAGTTTTTTGGCGTAAGGATCGGGATATCGATTAAGAGATGTTCCCTTAACCGCTTTAATAAGACTTTCCGTATCCGTATCAATAAAACTTTCGTTTGCGTCCAGCCGTATTTTGTAATCTCCCTGTATAGGGTCATATGAAGTAAGGGACACAAGTTTTTCGGTTAAATTATACAAAATTTATCTCTCCTTTTTAACGGATATCCTCTATACGCACTTTTATGGAATTGGCATGAGCTGTCAGGCGCTCTTTTTCCGCCACTAAAATAATATCGTCAGCCGCCTCGTTAAGCGCGCCGGCGGTATAATAAATATAACTTGACTTCTTTATAAAGCTGTCAACAGACAGCGGCGAGAAAAATCTTGCCGTTCCGCTTGTGGGGAGAACATGATTCGGACCAGCGTAATAGTCTCCGAGAGGTTCAGGAGCATACTGCCCCAAAAACAGCGAACCCACATTATCAAGTTTACCTATATATTCAAGAGGATTTTGGGCAGCCACTTCAAGGTGTTCGGGAGCCAACCTGTTGGCAATATCACAAGCCTGCATCATATCGTTGGCTATAATAACCGCTCCGTAATTGTCAAGGGAAAAATCTATAATATCTTTTCTGGAAAGCTGCTTTGACTGTCTTTCTATCTCTTTTGTAACATCGTCCGCGACTTTTTCGGAGGTGGTTATAAGTATTGCGCTTGCAAGTCTGTCGTGTTCAGCCTGTGACATAAGGTCGGCGGCAACGTATTTCGGATTTGCGGTATCGTCGGCAATAACAAGTATCTCGCTGGGTCCCGCTATCATATCGATATCAACAGTACCGTAAAGCATCTTTTTAGCTGTTGCGACGTAAATATTTCCGGGACCGACTATTTTTGATACCTTGGGTATTTCTTTCGTACCAAACGCCAAAGCCGCCACAGCCTGTGCGCCGCCGCACATAAAAATCCTATCAACACCGCAAAGCGCAGCCGCCAAAAGTATGTCCTTATTCGGCTTACCGTCTTTCAATGGGGGAGTAACCATAATTATCTCTTTTACTCCAGCTATTTTTGCGGGAATTGCGTTCATCAGCACCGAGGAGGGATAAGCCGCCGTGCCGCCCGGAACATATAATCCTACCCTGTCCAGACCTCTTACCCTCTGACCTAAAATTGAACCGTCCTCATTTGTAACCATATAGCCGTTTTGTTTCTGCTTTTGGTGAAAATCGGTTATTTTTTCAACACAGTTAAGAAGCGCGTCCACAAGCTTGGGATCGGCTTCGGTAAGCGCGTCGTTTATAATATCACGGGGTACCTCGTAATATTCGCATTCGGGACAGTCAAATTGGGCGGTATATCTTTTTACTGCCTCATCTCCGTTGATCTTTACGTCCTCTATTATTTTTCCTACGGTTTCCTCGACCTTTTTATTGGTCTCGCTGCTGCGCTTCTCCACCTCTTTTAAAAATTCGAGTTCGCTTCCGTCGGCATAAATTTTTCTGATCATCTTATTTTTTCCTCAATTCTTTTTCTATCAATTCTATCAATTGATCTATACGTTCCTTTTTAAGCTTCATGCTTACGGTATTGACTATCAGCCGAGCCGATACGGGAGCAACGTCCTCGTACACTTCAAGACCGTTTTCTTTCAAAGTAGTCCCCGTTTCCACTATATCCACAATACCGTCCGCCAATCCCAAAAGCGGAGCCAGCTCTACCGAGCCTTCTATTTTTACAATGTCCACGTCCATTCCCTTGCCTTCAAAGAAAGCTCTGGTTACATTGGTATATTTTGAAGCAACCGTCTTTACGCCGTAGCCTTTATAAAAATCATTTCCCTTTTTTCCCGCCAAAGCGAACCTGCACCTGCCGAAGCCTAAATCCACCAGCTCAAAATATTTCCCGCCGTGCTCCATTATGGTGTCTCTGCCTACTACGCCCAAATCACACACGCCGTGTTCCACATATGTGATAACGTCCGCGGCTT
>CANDLP010000379.1 GCA_947385505.1 uncultured Clostridia bacterium | reverse complement strand
GCATGGCATTTAAAAAATAGTTTATCTATTTTTTAAATGGTTATTAGTATTATAATACAGCATAAAAAAACCCCCGCCAAAGCGGGAGCCGTTTCTATGCGGATATATTTTGTTCAAAAAATCAGCTGGCTCTCTGAACCTTACCGGAACGCAAACATCTTGTGCAGACATTTACTCTGCAAGGAGTGCCGTTAACGACAGCCTTAACCTTCTGTACATTGGGCTTAAAGCTTCTGTTAGAGCATCTGTGTGAGTGAGAAACCTTAACACCGAAAGTGACACCTTTTCCGCAGATATCGCATTTTGCCATGGGTGAACACCTCCTTTTCAAAGTATATATTTCAAATACCATTTAATTATAGCAGATGTTTGGTAAAAAATCAAGTACTTTTTTTAAATTTTTTTATTATGGTTTTTTTTCGTAAAAATTGTCAAAAGAGTAACAATTTTCATATGAGTTGCTACAAAAATTGGATAAATTGTTGATTTTATATATTTAATATGTTACAATTGTGACAAGGCTAACCGACGCTATTTTCATAAATAGAGGGGAATTGTTATGATAAAGAATATGAAAATGAAGACCATGCTGTCTGTTATGGTAGGACTTATTTCATTGATCTGTCTGACAGTGTTCGGCGGGGTTATAGGAAACGCTATCGGCGGTATAACCAAAAAAGCCGCGATAGCCAATATGAACACCTCAATAAACGGTCAGGCGGCTATAATTGATCTTTTTGTTTCGGATTCCGAGGTTATGCTGAAAAGCTATGCTTCCGCAGACGAAATAAGAAATCTGCTTAACGATCCCGAAAATCCCGAATATATAAGCGCCGCTCAGAGCTATACCGAAAAGTTTTTTTCAAGGCTGAGCGATTGGGAAGGAATATATTTAAGCAATTGGGATACCAAGGTGCTTGCCCACTCTTCATCAGGCGCGGTGGGAATGGTGACAAGAACGGGAGATTCGCTTGAGCCTTACAGAGCCACTATGACAAATTCGCCAGACGGATTTTACAACGGCGGAGCATTTTCTTCCCCCGCTTCGGGGCAGCTTATTTTTAATCTCCGCATGGCTGTATACAACGACGCCGGAGAGCCGATAGGCTTTGTGGGAGGCGGTCCGTTTATTTCCGGTCTCAATAAGCTTTTAAAAGCGACAGAGATTCACGGACAGGAAAACGACACAAAGCAGTATGCCATTCTCGATGCCGTGAACGCCATTTATGCCTATCACAGCGAAAGCGAACTTATTACGTCTCCTATAGTTAACGAAGCTCTTCTGTCTATTATCGAACAAGCGGCGGCAGGCGAGGAAAGCGGAATATGTTACGATTCCGGAAACATGATAGTATACAGAAGCATACCCGCGCTTAATCTTATAGTCACTATGCAGGACAGCGAATCCGCGCTTCTTGCCGACAGTCATACCGTAAACAGGATATTCCTTATTTTTATAGCGGTGACAGAATTTTTCCTGATAGTTATTACTCTTATCGTTTCCAGATTCATAACCGCGCCTTTAAAAAAGGTTACAAATGCCGTCAACGGATTAGGCGCTCTTTCGCTCCAGACCAACGCGTCGATTGACGAATATGTCGGCAAAAAGAGCGAGGTGGGCAATATCGCCACTTCCGTAAGGTCGCTTACCGAGAATCTTCAAACCATTATCTTTACCCTTTCGGACTGCTCGATTACCCTTAACAGGGGCGCCGAAATAATGATGAATACGGTTACGTCGCTTTCGGACACCGCCGACGACAATATGCGCACATCGGACGATCTTTCCGAGGGCGTAATTAACGCCAACGGAGCAATACGCAAGGTAAACGCTGATATCGGCACAATAAAAAATATAATGTCAAAAAATAAGGACGAAAATTCAAAGAAGATAGAATTCGCCGCCAATATGATATCCGAAGCCGAACAAATCATCAATAATATCACCCAAAAAACCGAAAGCACCGAAAAGGATATACATACCTCTATGAGCTACCTCAACAATTTTTCGGGGATCAGTTCAAACGTAGAGATAATACAGGATATCGCAAGAAGAACTCAGCTTCTGGCTATAAACGCTTCTATCGAGGCCGCCCGTGCCGGAGAAGCGGGAAAAGGTTTTGCGGTAGTCGCTTCCGAGATCAACACCCTTTCGGCGACCTCATCCAAGGCGGCGGACGAAATTTCCCGCGTATGCGAGGAAATGAACGATAATATCAAAAATATCAATACGTGCTTTAACGACATTATTGCATTTCTGCAAAACGATATTTTCGCTTCCTTCGGCGATATGCAGGGCATTTCCGAAAGCTTAAGACAGTCCATGGAGAAAATCAACGAGGACATGGACACCGTTGCGGGATTTATAACCAATATAAACGACAAAACCGGAGAACTGACCGATATTGTCGCGCAAAACGAGGACGGTGTTGAAAAGATTGCCTCCAAAATACAGGATTCGTATTCTATGGTACAAAATCTTAAAGCTTATATTTCCAAAAATATGGATACCGCAAAGAATATCAATAATATTATTTCAAAATTCAAATAATAATATCTTCTGAAGATAAGAAATAAGGCAACACCGCGCAAAACTGTATTGAGGTTTATGTGTGGTGTTGCCTTAAAAATTACACCTTAACCGCCGCCGCGGCCTTTGCCTTTTTATCGGTAATCTCAAACAAAAAACAGCCGTCGTATTTCTCCGCGATTTTTTTTGATAATCTCTATTCCGTGTCAGCGATCACCGATTTTTGAGCTGTTTGCCGCTTTGTTTTTTTCGTTGTAAGAAGTATTTTTCAATGAATTAACCGTTTGGTTATAATACTAATAACCATTTAAAAAATAGATAAACTATTTTTTAAATGCCATGCC
>CANDLP010000378.1 GCA_947385505.1 uncultured Clostridia bacterium | reverse complement strand
GGAGAGCTTACCGTAAGATATACGGGAAGCGGCGGAAGCGTTACTGCCGACGCGGCGGAAATACTGGCGCAGGTGGTAATGGGCGAAATAGGCGGCGGCTTTAACGAGGAAGCTATAAAGGCTCAGGCAGTGGCGGCTTACACATACATAAAATATTACAACGATAACGGCAACGTTCCGTATGTGGCGGTCAAAACCCCAAATGAAACGGTCATATCCTGCGTAAATCAGGTGCTGGGGCAGGCGATATACTATAACGGCTCCTTAATACAGGCGGTTTACGGCGCTTCTACGGCGGGTTATACCGCTTCCGCAAAAAATGTCTGGGGAATAGATTATCCTTATCTCCAAAGTATCAGATGCGAGCTTGACTCTCTTTATGATCCCAATTACGGCGTTAAAACAACCTTTACCTCCGAGGAGATAAGAAATAAGGTCAGAAACGCTGCCGGAATAGAGTTAGGCGGCGATCCGGGCACATGGTTCGCCATAAAAGATTATGTTGATAATATTTATGTGGGAGCGTTCAGTATAGGCGGACAGACCGAGTATACAGACAGCGACGGGGATACTGTGCAGATAACCGGCCGTGTAATGCGTGAAAAAATAATGGATTTCGGTCTGCGTTCCGCAAGCTTTGAGGTATCCTACAACTCGGATACGGATAAGTTCACCTTCACCACCTACGGTTACGGTCACGGTGTTGGATTGAGCCAGCATGGCGCCAATAACTTAGCAAAATATTGGGGCTATGATTATATGGACATATTGGAATTTTATTACCCCGGAACTGTAATAATGTGATTTACGGAAAGAATTAACTATTTTTCCCTCCGGGCGTAAAATATACGCCGCATATCCTGTTATCAAGACTTTGAAGACAGGATATGCGGCGTTTTTTATACTTTTTTGAGTCCGTATTAATTGGTTAATAGTATTAGCATTCTCCTAAGAAAACCCTTAAACGATAATTCCATTGCAGTATTCCCGACACAACTATTTGCTGCACCGTAAATGCAGGTTGGACGTTGTATTCGTTTTCGGCGGTTTTAAAAAGCTCTTTCAGCTTATCTTCCCGTTCTTTTTCGGCGGCGTCGGCACAGAGGTATCTGCCCTTCGGAAGTGTTATAAGTCCCTCTGTTTGTTCATATCTGACGCATACGGCGAACAGTCTTGATCTGCCGTTTTCGGTATATATTCCCGCTGTGTCTTCAAATTCAAAGAGATCCTTGCGTTCTTTTCCCACTTTGTTGTAAAAGTGTTCAAGGTAATTCCAAAGATTGTCTAACGTGGGCGATTCCAAGGTATCCGAAAGCATAATTATCTGTTTAGGAAAAACTTCGATAAATAATTCATCTTTAACAGTACGCTGGGGTTTTCGTTCGTAATCCGAACGCGCCCGCCTTATCATAGCCTTGCTTTCCTTAAGCAGGGCTATTTTTTCATCTGCGCGCTTTTCCGCTTCATTCAAAAAATCAATTATTTTTCCTATGTCGTCGTATTCAAGAACTTCCTTTATTTTTTTCAGCGGCAGATCCATTTGCTGAAGCGCATGTACGGTGTTCAGCAGTACAATATCCTTTGCTGTGTAATAACGATAGTTCGTCCATTCGTCCTTTTGACTCGGCTTTACCAGACCTATACGGTCGTAATGCCTGAGAGTTTCGCTTGTCATACCCACTTCCTTGGCGGCTTCGCCTATAGAAAAAAATTTTTTCATATTTTTTATTTACCCCCTTGACATTTGTGTAACACAAAGGCTTATACTGATTATAGCATAAGAAATGCGGAAAAGCAATACTGTTTTTTTATTGCTGTCCCAATCAAATAGGGAGGAAACAATTTATGATTGAACTAAAAAATGTAACAAAAAGGTACGGCGATTCGTCCGTGCTGAAAAAAGTGAATTTAAAAATCGACGAACCGGGTATATACTGTCTTCTCGGAAGAAACGGAGCCGGAAAAACTACGCTTTTGAAATCAATAGCGGGTTATCAGAACATAACCGAAGGAAAAATTTTCGTGGACGGAAAATCCGTTTCCACTGCGGCAATGGATATTGGAGTAAGCTATATTGAAAACTTCGCGCGTCATTTTAATCTTCCGGTAAAAAAGCTGCTCAATATTGCCGCGCAGGTAAATTCCGATTATGACCGTGAGTTTGCGGCGGAGATGACTGAGCGATTCGAGTTGGACGGAAACAAAAAATTCAATCGCCTTTCACTGGGAATGAAAACCATGGTTTCCACAATAATATGCCTTGCAAGCAACAGGAAGGTCATACTTCTTGACGAACCGGTGCTGGGTTTTGACGCAATAATGCGTGTGGAATTTTACGATATGCTGTCGGAAAGCTTTAAAAGAAATCCCCGCGTAATTATTGTATCCACCCATATTATAGAGGAAATAGCGAATACTGTTCAAAAGCTTATTATAATTGACAAGGGCAGTATACGTTTCTTTGATACTCTGGAAGCGGTGGAAACCAAAGCCTTCTGCATAAGCGGCTTAAAGAGCGAGGTGGACGAATCGGTAAAAAATCTGAACGAAATAGGTCGGGATACGGCAGGGGGATTGGCGACAAGCTACATTTTCGACACGCCGCCGATAAGCAAGACACTGGAAATAAAGCCGCTGTCGCTTCAGGATTTCTTTATTCATATGGTAGGACATAAAGGAGGAGCGTTATGAGATCTGTTTTCGTTGTAATAAAAAGAATGCTTGCCGGCAACATTATAACCTATATTGTTACAGTTGCGGTAGTGGTCTGCGCAACAACTTCGGGCGATTCCGAGGCAGCGCTGAGCAACGGCAATTATACATGGCTCGCGGCAGTCATGGCGCCGTTTTTTATAGTATGTCACGACTGTAAAAAAC
>CANDLP010000377.1 GCA_947385505.1 uncultured Clostridia bacterium | reverse complement strand
ATACTTGTTCCCAAGGAACGCAGAAAATCCGACGACCGTTGTCTTACGATATACGGTGCGGCGGAAAACAACCTTAAAAATATAGACATAAACATTCCTATCGGCTTGTTCACTTGTGTTACCGGAGTTTCCGGAAGCGGCAAAAGCTCTTTTGTGAACGAAATACTGTATAAACACCTTGTGGCAAAGCTCAACCGCGCCAAAGTAAGAGCGGGAAAATTTGAAAAGATGACGGGAACGGAGCATTTGGACAAAGTAATAAATATCGACCAGTCTCCGATAGGAAGAACTCCTCGTTCCAATCCCGCCACATATACGGGACTTTTTAACGATATCCGCGATTTATACGCTTCCACCGCCGACGCCAAAGCGAAGGGCTACTCCAGCGGAAGATTCAGCTTTAACGTTAAGGGAGGAAGATGCGAGGCGTGCGAGGGCGACGGCATAATAAAAATCGAAATGCACTTTTTGCCCGATATTTACGTGCCCTGTGAGGTTTGCGGCGGAATGAGGTATAACAGGGAAACCCTTGAAGTAAAATATAAGGGAAAAAGTATTTATGACGTACTTGAAATGACAGTGGAGGAAGGTCTTGAGTTTTTCTCCAGCATACCTAAGATTCAGAGAAAGCTGCAAACACTTTTTGACGTAGGACTGGGATATGTGAAGATAGGTCAGCCCGCAACTACCCTTTCAGGGGGAGAAGCACAGAGAGTAAAGCTTGCCACCGAGCTATCAAAAAGAGCGACGGGAAAAACCATCTATATTCTTGACGAACCCACCACCGGACTTCACACACATGATGTGGCTAAGCTTATTGAAATATTACAGAAGCTTACCGACGGAGGAAATACGGTAGTTGTAATCGAACATAACCTTGACGTTATTAAGACGGCGGATCATATTATAGATCTGGGTCCCGAAGGCGGAGATAACGGCGGATATGTTATTGCCGAGGGAACTCCGGAGGAGATAGCAAAAAACAAAAAGTCGTATACGGGTAAATATCTTAAAAAAATGCTAAAATAAAAAAGGGGATATGCTTGAAATAACTTGATAAAACGGGTTATTTTAAACTTGTTGCATTTAGTGCCTAAAGCATATATGCCAAAGACACAAACGCTCCCTCAATGAGAAAGGAATGGTCATATATGAAAATCGTGATAATCGGCGGTGTTGCAGCAGGAACAAAGGCAGCGGCAAAGCTTAAGCGCCTTGACCGCAGTGCCGATGTGGAACTGTATACAAAAAGCACCGATATCTCCTATGCGGGTTGCGGTCTTCCTTACTATGTGGGAGGAGAGATCGAAACGCGGGAAGAGCTTATTGTAAACACTCCAGCGAAATTTTCAGCTTTAACGGGAGTAACTGTTTTTACGGGTCACGAGGCATTGAAGGTTGATCCAAAGGCAAAAACCGTGTCGGTGCGCTCACATCTTGACGGTACGGATAAAGAAGTATCTTATGATAAACTTATTATAGCTTCCGGCGCCTCCCCGATTATTCCCAATATAGAGGGAGTAAATTTAAAAGGCGTATTTTGTGTACGCACTCCCGACGACGCCATAGCTATCAGGGCTTATGTGAAGGAAAAGGGCTGTAAAAAAGCGATTGTTACAGGGGCGGGCTTTATCGGTATGGAAATGGCTGAAAACCTTATGTCGCAAAATGTTTCAGTAACCGTAATGGATATGTGTGATCAGATACTTCCTAATATTCTTGATCCCGAAATGGCGGCATACGCTTCTAAACAGCTTCGCAGCGACGGGCTCAGAATACTTACGGGTACCACTCTGAACTCTGTAAACGGTGAAAACGGGGTGGAATCCGTTTCAACTTCCGCAGGCGAACTTAAAGCGGATATCGTTATAATGTGTATCGGGATCCGTCCTTCCACCGATTTTCTCAAAGACAGCGGAATAGATATGATAAAAGGCGCAATATGCGTGGACGAATATCAAAAGACAAATATTGACGATATTTATGCGGCGGGGGACTGTGCGATAGTGAAAAACCGCCTTACCTCCATGCGCCAGTGGTCGGCAATGGGTTCAACCGCTAACATTACCGCCAGATGCCTTGCCAAAACGATTATGGGGGAAAACGGTCCGTATGCCGGCTGTTTGGGTACCGGAGTTGTAAAGCTTTCTTCTTCCATTAACGTTGGACGCACGGGTCTTTCGGAAGCGCAGGCGAAAGAAGCAGGTTACGATGTAGAGACCGTTATATGTGTTACCGACGACAAGGCGCATTATTACCCCGATTCCGACAGCTTTGTCACAAAGCTGATAGCGGATAAGAAGTCGGGCAGACTACTGGGAATGCAGGTATTGGGCGGCGGAGCCGTGGATAAAATGACGGATATTGCTGTCGTGGGCATTTCGTCGGGCTTAAAGGTAAGCGATTATGATACCATGGATATGGCATACGCTCCTCCCTTCTCAACCGCAATACATCCTTTTGTACAGGCGTGCTATGTGCTTGAAAACAAAATGGACGGAAGCTTTGATACCTTTACCCCGTTCCAGTATCTGAACGGCGACGCCAAGGATTATAAGGTGATCGACGTACAGCCCGAACCAAAGATATTCGGAGCCCGTTGGATCGATCTGGGCAAGGTAAACGGCGAGCTTAACGACATTCCAAAGGACGAAAAGCTGCTTTTGGTTTGCGCCAAAGGGAAGCGGGGATATTTTCTCCAGAACAGGCTTAAACATTTCGGTTACATCAATACAAGAGTACTTGAAGGCGGCGCGTTTTTTAATACAGTAAAGGTTGAAAATTCAGGCGGAAAGCTTTCTCCGGAAGAAATAAAGCGGGTAAAAGGCCTGGGCTGTCTTCAGGATAAGCGATACAACGATGTATTTAATGTACGTGTTATTAC
>CANDLP010000376.1 GCA_947385505.1 uncultured Clostridia bacterium | reverse complement strand
AGATGACGCTCCGTGACTGGAGTTCAGACGTGTGCTCTTCCGATCTATTGTTTAGCGGGAGAGTAAGACGGTAATTTTATGCTGTTTCCGTTTTAAAAGGCGGACAAGGTTTGTATTTTAAATAGCAATCAGTATTATAAGCAAAGCCGCCAAAGCTTTAAGGGTTTGGCGGCTTGATTTATCGGAAAGGAAAAAAGAAAATGAAAAGTTTAGGATTTCTCGGTACGGGAAATATGGGCGGCGCCATTATTAAAGGTATAGCCAAGAATGGGTTTGAAGCTGAACTTTTTGCTTATGACAAGGATACGGAAAAGCTTGAAGGTTTAAAAAAATACGGTGTTAAGCCTTGCCAAAGCGAAATTGAGCTTGCGGAAAAATGCGAATATATTTTGTTGGCGGTAAAACCGCAGGTTTTGGGTGATATTTTGAATAAGTTAAAGGGAACAGTTTGCGATAGACACGTGTTTATAAGTATTTGTGCGGGGATAAGCTCCGACTTTATAAAAGATCATACCGGTAAGGCCGTCAGAACGGTAATTGTTATGCCGAACACACCCGCTATGCTTGGAGCGGGTGCAAGCGCTGTTGCGCGTGACGATATTGTAAACAATGAGGAGTTTGAGTTTGCTAAAAAGGTTATCGGAAGCTGCGGTATCGTCAGGGAAATTCCTATGGAAAAGATGAAGGAGATTATTTGTATCAACGGCAGTTCGCCTGCGTTTATTTATCTTTTTGCGAAGGGATTTGTGGATTATGCGGAAGAAGCGGGGATAGATAAGGATACGGCGCTTGAGTTGTTTGCACACTCACTTTCGGGAAGCGCTAAGATGCTGACGGAAAGCGGAATGACAGTAGACGAGTTGATAAGACAGGTAAGTTCTCCCGGAGGAACCACGCTGGCGGGGATTGAAAAGCTTAATGAAGGGAAGTTGGTTGAGACTGTTAAGGGCGCATGTGCGGCTTGTACAAACAGAGCATATGAGTTGGCGGGGAATCATTTAAAAAAATAAACATTTGACACAAGATTAAAAAGCTGATATAATATAATCGTAAAGGAGAGTATTATGGTCGAGTATAGGATTTTGACTTGTAACGAAATAGAAAAAGAGCTTTTTAAAGATTTTAACCGCCGTCAGGTGGTTAACGATTGCTGGCGCAGAGTAAACGGAGAGTGGGTAATAAAAAGCGATCCTTTTATTGATGATTGGAGCGGCGAGGATTATGAGTTTTTAGTGAAATGTCTTAAAAATACGGTTAATACGGGCGGTTTGGTTTTGGGTGCATTTTGCGGGGGTGCTTTAAAGGGCTTCGTTTCGGTTGAATCGGAGATATTCGGCGGAGAAAACAGATATATGGATCTTACAAGTATTCACGTTTCGGAGGATAAACGGGGGCAGGGCATAGGAAAAGCGCTTTTTGCCGCCGCAAAAGAATTCGCTTCCTCTAAAGGAGCAAAAAAACTTTATATATCGGCGCATTCCGCCGTTGAGAGTCAGGCGTTTTATAAAAAAATGGGCTGTACTGAGGCAAAGGAGTACAATAAAGTCCATGTGGAAACAGAACCGTTTGACTGTCAGTTGGAGTGCGTTTTGGAAATCTAATAATTTTTTTGAAGGAGAACGAAAACAGTGGAAAAAACGTGCAGCTGCGGCGGAAAGCTTATTGAATGTAAATAAGCACTGGTCTGTCATATTTACAGACTGTGAGCGTGCCGAACGGATATAATTTCCCCAAAAATCTGAATGTAAAAAACTATATTTGCGAAAGCTGCGGAAGAATTTATTTTTACGGAGTTTCGGCAGAACAAAATCAAAAGGAAAAATAAAGTATTATGATAATTTTACCTGCGATAGATATAAAAGACAGAAAATGCGTAAGGCTTTTAAAGGGTGACTTTTCCACCGTCCATAAAGTGGCGGAGAACTATATGGAAACTGCGAGAGATTTTGAAAAAGCGGGGGCAAGCTGGATACATATGGTAGATTTGGACGGAGCTAAAGAAGGGAAACCCGTAAATTCCGATATTTACCTTGATGTCGCTGAAAATACAAATTTAAAGGTGGAATTGGGCGGTGGAATACGCAGTCTCGATACCGTGGAATATTATGTTTCAAATGGGATTGCGCGGGTGATTTTAGGCTCTGCCGCCCTAAAAAATCCACAGCTTGTAATTGACGCGGTTAAGGAGTACGGGAAAAAAATTGCCGTCGGCATTGACGCCAAAAACGGTATCGTTGCGTCGGAGGGCTGGGTTGAAAGCTCTGAGGTTGATTATATCACACTTTCTTTGGAAATGATAAGAGCGGGCGTTAAAAATATTATTTTTACCGACATCTCAAAGGACGGGACATTATCGGGAGTAAATACCGAACAGCTTTCCGCGCTTAAAGCCACGGCGGGGGATAATTGCGGCATTACCGCCAGCGGGGGAGTTTACGATATAAACGATATAATAATCTGTAAAAAAATGGGGCTTTACGGTGCAATATGCGGCAAGAGCATTTATACCGGCAGTCTTGACCTTGCGGAGGCTGTGCGGTACGCGAAAGAGGGCATATAAATGCGCAATGATATCATTGAATATCTCCAATGTGAGGTAAAAAAGCGCTGTGAAAGCGATAGGAATTTTTTCGGAATGGGTTGTTACTGTCATATCTGCGCGGTGGTCGAAAACGCGGTATTTCTCGCCGAAAAATACGGAGCGGATATTGAAGCGGTGACTATCGCGGCATGGCTCCATGACATTGCTTCCGTTACCGATTATTCGTTGTATGATGAGCACCATATTTACGGGGCGCAAATTGCAGGGGAAATACTCAATGGCTTAGGCTATAAAAAGACCGAGCTTGTGAAACGTTGTATTTTAAATCATCGCGGAAACAAACCGAATGA
>CANDLP010000375.1 GCA_947385505.1 uncultured Clostridia bacterium | reverse complement strand
CTTGTATCTTAAAAATCCCGTGTAATCGGCGTGTCCCGGTCTTGCAAGCTCCGAAATGCTTTTATAATCTGAGGAGTGCTGATCCTTGTTTCTGATTACGGCGCAAAGGGCTTCTCCCGTGGTTCTTCCGTTATAAAAGCCGCTTATTATTTCGGGAACGTCCGTTTCGCCGCGCATTGTGCTGGTACCGTCCTTTTTGGGGGCGCGGCGGGACATAAATTCGTATATTTTGTCAAGGTCAAGCTCTTCTCCCGCGGGAAGATTGTCTATTACCGCCCCTATGGCTGTTCCGTGAGATTCTCCGAAGATTGAAAGGGATATGCTGCCGAGAGTTATTGTTGATGACATTTTGTTTTTCCTTTCGGTATGGAAATTATTGTATTTAATTGTGCTGAATTGGAATTTATGTATGCACCTTGTTTCTAATGCGCAAACTTGCCTCAATGTGCATGATCCAATGTCTTGAAAGCGGCATTTGAATTAGTCCCCGTATATCTTTATTGCACCAATAATCAATCAGCCAAAATGCATTTTCATCATTGCTTACGACATTTAAGGATCTTAAGTATTCCTTTCTTTCTTCTGATTGTTTCTTTTTCAAATCTGTATAAGATAGATTTTTAATTATCTTTTCTGTGTTTTCTTTTACTTCAAAAATGTATGAATAAAGCTCTTTTAAATCAAGTTGCTTTGAAAAGTCTGCAATCTGTTGCTTTACAAGTTCATTGCCTGTAGTTATTATGGGTGAATTGATACGTTTTTGATAATTTCCCGCAAAAAATATTTGTTCGTCTTTGTTTATCAATGTATGTGCAACTATGTCCTCAATACGAAATATATGCCAGATTGAATAGGCAATTGTTTTGCTGTGGTAACCGTTCGCATTCAAAAAAGGAATCGCATAAAATTCTTCTCTGCTTAATTCATCATAGAATAATGTTACGGTTTTCATTAACCGATTCCGCAGTTGAAATAAAGTATCAATACCCAATTCATAAGTGTCCTTCTTTTTGATTTGTGTTTGCATTATTTTGTTAAACTCAGACAATTCTTTATTCATAATCAATCTCCTAATCTTGATTTAACATAGTCTATGAATCAGTTATCATACTTCTCTTGCCTTTCCGCCCAACGCTGTAAAATCCTCAAAGAAATTCGGGTAAGACTTACTTACGCATTCCGCTCCGTTTATTGTCACAGGCTCGGTTGCACGTGTTGAAGCTATTGCCAATGACATTGGTATACGGTGGTCCACATGAGATTCACAGATACCGCCGTGAATTTTTTCAACGCCCTCTATTGTCAGGCTGTCGGTGTTTTCCGTGATCTTAGCGCCGAGCTTATTCAGCTCCAAAGCCGTTACAGCAAGCCTGTCACACTCCTTTAACCTAAGTCTGCCGCAGTTTGTGATATGGGAGGTGCCCTTTGAAAACGCCGCCAGAACCGTTAAAATCGGTACTAAGTCCGGAATCTGGGACGCGTCAACATCAAAGGCGTTTCCATTGGCGTTTTGAACAATATCAATAATTGCTTTATCGCCCTGTAAGCTGTTCATGTTAAGCCCTTCTATCTCAATGTCAGAGCCTAACGCGTTTGCCGTCACAAAAAACGCCGCTTGCGACATATCCGCTTCGATAACGGTATTTTGAGGAGCAAAGCTTTGATTTCCCGCCACAAAATAGCCGTAATCGGTTTCCTCCGCTTTAACCCCGAATTTGTTCAGTTCGGCTATGGTTATGTCAACATAGGGCTTTGATTGCAGCGGGGAAGTGATAATTATTCTGCTGTCACCGTCAAGAAGCGGCAGCGCAAACAGCAGTCCGCTTATAAATTGAGAAGAAATATCCCCCGCCAAGCTGTAATCACCGGCTTGAAGCTGTCCCGAAATTTTATAGGGCATTGACTTGGTATTAAATATTATACCATTTTTTGTAAGTTCTGTAAAGTAGGGGGTTATCGGTCTTTCGGGCAGCTTTGCTCTGCCGTGAAATTCCGCTTCAGTACCGAGAGCGGCTGCAACGGGAATTAAAAATCTCAATGTTGATCCGCTTTCAAAGCAGTCGGCAACAGCGGTTTTTGAAGGCGCTTCTATTCCATCAACTATCGTCAGACCGCCTTCACGGGTTATTTTTGCGCCGAAAGCTTTTAAAATATTTATGGTGGCTTCCGTATCCGCGCAATCCAGCAGATTTTTTATTTCCGACCTTCACTTTGCGAGAGCGGCGCAGATAAGGGCGCGGTGGGAAATACTTTTTGAAGCGGGAACAGTTATCTTTCCCGAAAGCTTGCCGGGGGTTATTGTGATATTTCTTGTCATATTAACTCCAGAAATTCTTTATATTCATTCAGCGTCATGGTAACAATACTGCTTTTTCCGATTTCGGGACAGATTATTACCCTTATTTTATCCGAGGTACGCTTTTTGTCGCCTATTGACAAATTGTACAGCTTGTCTGAAGCTATATCCGAGGAAAAGGGCAGGGAATTGGCTTTAAGGCACAAACGAAGCTTTTCCGATACGCCTGTTTGTACTCTGCCTTGTTTTTCGGCGGCATGGGTTATCATATACATTCCGACCGCAACCGCTTTTCCGTGGGGAATGGCTCCGTATCCCATATATTTTTCAATGGCGTGTCCGAATGTGTGTCCGAAATTAAGGATCATGCGTTCGCCAGTGTCAAATTCGTCATTTCCTACCACATCGCTTTTTATTCTTACACATTCGGCGATTATTTCTTCAATATTTCTTTTTGCACCGCCTTCAGACAGCTTTTCAAAAAGCGAAGATGAGCGTATCATACCGTATTTTACCACCTCGCCCATTCCGTCGGCAAAAATATCCTCCGAGAGGGTAGACAGAGTGTCGGTGTCCGCTAAAACCAATACAGGCTGTTTAAAACA
>CANDLP010000374.1 GCA_947385505.1 uncultured Clostridia bacterium | reverse complement strand
GATGACGCTCCGTGACTGGAGTTCAGACGTGTGCTCTTCCGATCTCGGCTATTTTAATATGGGGAATTATAATTTCCGTAAAAATAAGCAGACTAAAAAAACGCGGGAGAACCGAGGAAAATTGATAACAATAGGAAATTATAAATAACAGAAAAATAAAAATCCGAATTTTTTGTAAAATCCTTAATATAATTTAACTGGACAGACTATAAAGAGAAAGGAAAACGAAAATGACGGATATATACAAAAACGTTTCAAATCAAATCAATGACATTCAAACGCCTAAGGACATCAGCGTGATAAAAGAAACGGAATCGAAAGAAACCGTCTCCCCCGCCAATGCACCCGAAATTAAAGAAGTAAAATTCTTTTCCGACCCGAAAACGGTGAAAAAAAAGACTCAGGGCAGCATACTGGCCTTTCAGACGTGCTTTGCCGTCCTGTTCTGTCTTTTATATAAGCTCGCCCAATTGTTTATTCCCGAACTTTATTATAATATAAATACATACCTGGAGCGGCTTTTCGGGTGGTAGAATTTAAATTCGGGGGAGTTAAAATACGCCTTGACTTTTCTTTCTTTGCCGCGGTTGGGATTTTTCTGGCTTTTGACAAAGCGGGATACGGAATATACTGCCTTGCCGCCTGCTTTTGTCATGAACTGAGCCATTTAGCGGTTATGCTGGCTGAAGGAAAGCTTCCCGAAGAGATAATCTTCAGCGGAGGAGGTATCTGCATAAAACAAAGGCGCGACGCCTCCTGCGCGGTTTTGGCGGCGGGCTGTGCGGTCAATTTCCTGCTTTTTATCGTGTATTGCTTCCTTTTGCCCAAGGACAGCATTTTTAAGCTTATGTTCGGGGGGGCAAATCTGGTAACAGGCATATTTAATCTTCTTCCCATAGGCGCTCTCGACGGAAAAAAGCTGTTGGAAAAGGCCTGCTACGGAGGGCTTTCGTATGCCAATGCCGAAAAAATCCTTAATATTGCCGAAATTTCGGGCTATTTTCTGGCTCTGGGAGCAATGACCGTATTGATCATGACCGGAGCCGTAAACCTGACGGCGGTATCGGTGATGGTTTATATTTTTCTGATGGATTTTTTGCTTTAATATTGCCCACCAAATTAAACATAGCCGTAAAACGCAGGCGAAAATAAAAAATATCAAGAAAAAAACGCGGCAATATGCGGTACTGCGGGCAGTTTTGAAGCAGGAATTTTTTATTTGCCTCAAGTATTGCGGCAAAATTTAGTTGGGGTAGCAATAGATATTTGCTTGTAAAAAATTAACCAAAATGCGGCGTTTATCTTCTTTAAAATAATATTTTTGCCGAATTCTCAAAATTTGCTTGCATTTTCCTTTCCAAAGTGATATAATATTAAAGCATTTAGTACCGCGGCGGTATTTTTAAAAAAAATCTTGCCGCCGGCGTGAGTAATGCCCGAACGGCAATGCCGTATCGACATAACTATTGACGATCCTCTGCATACCACCTTCAATGTATGATCGTCTGAAAAACGGAGGAATAACAAATGGACGCACTGAAGCTTATTGCACAGGACAGTATCAAGCAGGACGCACCCAAGTTTGAGGTAGGCGACACCGTAAGGGTACATGTAAGAATCACCGAAGGCAACAAAACCCGTATTCAGGCTTATGAAGGCACCGTTATTGCCAAAAAGCACGGCGGTATCTCCGAGACCTTCACCGTTCGCAGAGTTGCGCACGGCTGCGGTGTTGAAAGAGTTTTCCCTCTCCACGCTCCTTCCGTAGAGAAGGTAGAGGTTGTGAGAATGAGCAAGGTTCGCAGAGCTAAGCTTTACTATCTGCGCGACAGAGTTGGTAAGGCCGCTAAGGTTAAGAGCAAGTTCAACTGATTTTTTCGGACAGAAACAGGAAAACGCTTGCCGCTTTTGCTTATTTTTAAAAAAGTTGAATCAAAATCGGTATATGGAGCTTAAAGGCTGCATTGCATATCTTAAGCCGGCAGGTGAGGCAGCTTTGTTCGGCGCGGTGATATGCGGCGCAGTCTTTCCTGTTTTTTAATTGGTTAATATATTACTTGCACAATTTTTCGGAAAGGAAACGAATATGCAGGATGAAGAAAGAGAAAACGGCGGAACAATGGAATCCGTAGATCCCGATAAAACGGCTTCGAGAAGCGAATATTTTGTCCGTAAAGAAGACGGCTTCGATGATGTTACAATGGACGCGGTCGACCCGGAGGAGTATAAAAAATTTCTGAACGGCAAGGACGGCAGCCTTGAAGAGGAACTGAAGCCGATAGAAGTAAAAAGTACCGGACATATTGAATTGCAGCGGAGAGAGGAAGCCAAAAAGGAAGCTAAGGAAAACGCCCGCACGGCGGCAAACGAAGTATTTGACTGGCTTGAAAGCGTGCTGACGGCGGTAGTGACGATAGTGCTGGTGTTCACATTCATTATCCGCATAAACACGGTGGACGGCACTTCTATGGAGCCTACCCTAATGGGCGGACAAAAGCTGGTGGTTTCCGACCTGTTTTACACCCCCGGCTACAACGATATAGTGATAGTACAAGCAGCGGAGCTGGACGGCGGAAAACCGATAGTAAAAAGAGTCATAGGACTTCCTGGCGATACCATTAAAATAGATTTCACTGCGGGCACAGTGTACCGCAACGGCGAACCGCTTGTTATAGAAATAAAGGACGGCTTTTTGTATGAGGACGGACATAAAATAGAAACCGCCACAAATCTCAGTCAGGATATGATAAGCGGCAAAGAATATACCGTACCTGAAAACAGTTACTTTGTAATGGGCGATAACAGGAACAACTCAAAGGACAGCCGCCTTTTGAGCGTTATCGGCTTTATTGATAAAAATTATATAGCGGGACGGGCGTTGTTTTCCATTTTCCCGTTCAGCACATTCGG
>CANDLP010000373.1 GCA_947385505.1 uncultured Clostridia bacterium | reverse complement strand
CGCCGCATAAGCGACGAAATACTGACCGAGGAGCCCATAGCGGCATTGCAGTATTCCATCACCGAGGGTTACCCAAAGCTTCGCGAGTGGCTTAAGGACGATATGGAAGCAAAAGGCAATTTCAGAAGGGACGCGGAGGATCTTATAATTACCTGCGGCGCACAGCAGGCTATCGAAACCTGCGCAAAGATATTCTGCAACGAGGGAGAAGCCATAATCTGCGAGAACCATTCCTTTATAGGTTCCTTGAACGCTTTCCGCTCTTATAACGCCAGATTGGTGGGAGTGGAGACCGACAACGAAGGAATGATCCCCGAAAAGCTTGAAAAAGCCCTTAAGGACAATCCACGCACCGCTTTTATTTATATTATACCGAATTTTCAGAATCCTACCGGCGTAACCACCTCTTTGGAGCGCCGAAAGGCCATTCTGGAGCTTGCGTACAAATACAATGTGCTTATTGTGGAGGATAATCCTTACGGCGAACTTCGTTTTTTAGGCGTGGACGTACCTAATATAAAGTCCATGGACACAAAGGGGCACGTTATTTACGCGGGCAGCTTTTCAAAGGTATTGTCCCCCGGTTTAAGAGTAGGCTATATGATAGCCGAAAAAAACGTTATCGCAAAGGCGACCGTGGCGTTGCAGACTTCCACCGTTCACGCAAATATCTGGGCGCAGATGGTGGCGTATCGTTTCGTTACGGAAACGGATTTTGAAGCGCATCTTGAAAGGCTCCGCGATATATACAAAAACAAGTGCAGTCTTATGCTGAACAGCTTAAAGTTCAGTATGCCCATGTCAATAAGCTTTACCGAGCCTGAGGGCGGACTTTTCCTTTGGGGTACACTGCCCCGCGGGGATATGAACGCTTTCTGCAAAGCGGCAGTGGCTGAAAAGGTGGCGGTAGTGCCCGGAAACGCTTTTCTTATGAACGAAAAGGATATTTCTTACAGCTTCAGGCTGAATTATTCAACCCCCACCGATGAGCAGATAGAAAAGGGTGTTGAAATACTGGCAAAGGTCGCAAAATCCATGTACTAACGTGATAAATGTTATAAAATTTTAAGAGGAAAAATATGTGATATTACCGAAACCGACAGCGCCGTTACCGCTGTCGTTCAATAAATCGAAAAGGACAGACACAATGGAAGAAACAAGAAAAAAACGCATATTCAGCGGAATCCAGCCTACAAATACGCCTCATTTGGGAAACTACCTGGGAGCGCTCAGGAATTGGCATAAATTACAGGAGGAGTATGACTGCGCTTACAGTATAGTTGACCTTCACTCAATAACCGTAAGACAGGATCCCGTAAAGCTCCGCGCTCAGATTAAGGAGAGCTATGCGCTTTTGCTTGCTATGGGTATTGATCCCGATAAGTCCATAGTGTTTGTTCAGGGACATAATCCCGCTCACGCTCAGTTAAGCTGGATACTGTCCTGTTATACCCAGTTCGGCGAGTTAAGCCGTATGACGCAGTTTAAGGACAAATCCCAAAAGCACCCCGAAAACATCAACGCGGGCTTGTTTACCTACCCTGTTCTGATGGCGGCGGATATACTTTTATATCAGGCCGACGTTGTGCCTGTGGGAATTGACCAGAAGCAGCATCTGGAGCTTACCCGCAACATCGCCGAAAGGTTCAATAATCTTTACGGCGAAACTTTTACCGTACCCGAACCTTATATTACCAAGTCTGTGGCAAAGATCATGTCTTTGGCTGATCCCGCAAAGAAAATGTCCAAGTCGGACGAAAACCCCAACGCGACAGTTACCGTTTTAGATGACCGTGACACTATTATGCGTAAATTTAAGCGTGCGGTGACCGACAGCGGATGCGAGGTAAGAAGAGGAGAGGGAAAAGAAGGGATCGAGAATCTTATGTCTATTTACGGCGCCGTGACCGAAAAGACATTTGACGAGATCGAAAAAGAATTTGTAGGAAAAGGCTACGGAGATTTTAAGGCGGCCGTGGGAGAAGCGGTTGCCGACACGCTTTTGCCTATGCGTAAGGAATTTGAACGGATTACCGCCGATAAGGCGTATCTGGAGCAGTGTATGAAGGAGGGGGCTGAAAAAGCCTTCGCCGCGTCGCGCCGCACCTTGCGTAAGGTAAATAAAAAAGTGGGCTTTATTGACCTCTGAATTTTGTAGAAAGGGCTGTAAAAAAGAAAAGCGGCTAAGCCGCCAATGTCTTTTTCACTTCCTTTTTGCACTGCAAAAAGGAAGCAGGGTCCGGGGCAAAGCCCCGAATACACCGACATAATAAATAAAAAGGGACTTTTTTTACAGCTTAATCTTAGGTTTATGGGCAATTTAACACTTCAATAAGCGTAAATCTTCGGGCATAGCCGTGTTTTTTTTGCGGCTGTGCTTTTTGTTTGTTTGGGATAGGCACGGTTGGGATAAAACGGCGTCGCGTCACTTGCGATATTTAAAAAAAGTTTGGCGCCGAAACCGGCACAGTGCTCCCAAAAGAGGAGGAAATTATAAATAATGAAGTATTTTGACACATTGACGGAAGGCGTGAAGGAAGCGCTGAGTGTCAGGGGCGTTGACACCGAAAAGCTTTTGTACTGCCTGAAGTGCGATATGAACAACGAGGGGCTGTATTACGATACATATCTTGTATTCGACAGCGAAGCCCTCTATTCGGTAAGCGGCTATGACAGAATGATCCGCGAAAAAAAGAATTACCGCAGTGAGTTCGAGTTCAAGGAATATAATGAATACAAGATGACCGAGCTTAAGGAGCTGTATGTTGACCGCTACCGCCACACCTGCCGCCTTATGGGAAAATTCGGCGAAGGGGAAAAGGAGGAAAAGGTTTGCATCAGCCGCTTTTCTTCCGGATTTTCCGAAAAAACGGAGCAATTCAGCCGCCGCTATAATATGACGGTGAAAAAAGAGGAAAT
>CANDLP010000372.1 GCA_947385505.1 uncultured Clostridia bacterium | reverse complement strand
TGTATATGGCGATGAAGTAGCAAAATGGAAAAAAGAAGTATTTGACATGGTAAAAACCGAAGAGACTTTAAAAAACAGCACCAAGGCATTTCTTACGGAAAAAACGCTTGGATATACCAAGGCAAAAACGGCTGACAGAAAAATTTACCTCCGTGTTGCAGCTGTCGTCTGTGTGATGCTGCTGATAATCGGAGGAAGCGGCTTTTATTTCACTCCGACATCGGAGATCAGCATAGATATAAATCCTTCATTCGTCATGAGCATAAATCGTTTTGATCGGGTAATATCGGTAAAGGGCCTTAATGATGACGGTAAAGAGCTTACAGGAGCGCTTGACGTTAAATTTAAAAATTATGCGGATGCGGTAAATCTGATATTGGAAAATGAAAAAATTTCCTCTTTGCTTTCCGATAATGAGATGACAATTACAGTTACAGGCTCAGACGAAGCGCAGTCGTACAAAATTCTTTCCCGTGTGGAAGAATGTACGGCGGGGCATAAAAATACTCATTGCTATTATTCATCGGCGGATGAAAGCGCAGCAGCCGGCAATGCGGGTCTTTCCTGCGGGAAATACAAACTTTTTTTGGAAGCGAACGCCCTTGATCCCGATATTACTCCCGAAATGATACAAAATATGACCATGAAAGAAATACGCGGTCTTATCGACGGCCTTTTAGCGGAAAAACCGGGCAATACATCTTCGGATTCCGACAACGGTCATCACCGAGCAAATATATACGGCCATAAACACAGATAAATTTAAACGGGCTTTATGTATGTCACTGTACTACCACTTCGCATATACTGTTAAAGAGCAGGGAATCCCGTAGGTGAGGGCGGAGGGTAATGGAAACATTCATGAAGAGCCACAGCCACCCAAGTGATTGGGACTTACCTGCTGTATATAAATAAAGCCTCCCGTCAGACGATGGGAGGCTTTTCTAATAACCGTTTTAACACAGCTAAAATAGAATAATTTGATTTTTTCAGAAAAATTTCTATGAAGCTTTTTTGCCGTATAAAAAAATCATATGATTAAAAATATTTCCCTGATCTTGTTTTTTCTTTTAACAAAAGGATTTGTATGAATTTCACGTATTTTTTTAAATAAAAAAATATATATGGAAAATATACAAACGGCAACCGGTGCGTTAAGGTGTTTTTTTAATATATCAAATCATTTTTTTCGATAATTTCAATAAAGCGATTTTTCACATTAATTTATTGTAGAATATATACAAAACAACGCAAGTTGATTTATACTGAATTACTAAAAATAACTTTATTGTATTTTTTTTATTGTACGATGAAATTAAAATAATTGCTTGAAAACAGTAGATGTTCATATGATAAAAACAAATGAACGCAATATTTCCCGACAACAAAAATTTTACATAAAATTTGATTTTTTTTACGGGATATGTTATTATATAGGGGCTATCTGAAAAGCCGCAATTTGCACAATTTCTGCTAACTGCGGACGCTTTCCGCGTCAAAAATGCTCGGAATACTTCAGTATTCCTGCGCCTTTTTCCTTGAAATCGTCATCAATTCAGCGAAATTGTACAAAATTGCTTTGTTTTCAGGTACGCATTAACAAAATTAGCGAATAAAGGAAGGCTTGGATGAAAACAGATTTTTTTATGGGTATTCGTCACGGAATACCGATAGCGCTTGGGTATGTTTCAGTGTCCTTCGGCTTCGGCATAATGGCGGTAAGAGCGGGTTTGTCTCCTTTTGCGGCGGTTATGATCTCGGTTACTAATCTTACCTCGGCGGGACAGGCGGCGGGAGTGTCCATTATAGCGGCGGGAGGAACGCTGGCGGAAATGGCGCTTACGCAGCTTATAATCAATATACGCTACTCATTAATGGGCTTCTCGCTTTCCCAAAAACTGAATCAAAATTTCAGTACCGCTCACAGAATGACGGCTTCCTTCGGCATAACCGACGAAATTTTTGCGGTTGCCTCGGCGCAGCCCCGCGAGATATCGCCTTCGTATATGTACGGGCTTATCGCGGCGGGCTTTTTCGGTTGGAGTCTCGGTACTCTTTTGGGGGCATTAGCGGGACAGGCATTGCCGCAGCCGCTCACTGACGCGATGGGATTGGTTCTTTACGGAATGTTTTTGGCTATAATTATTCCTCCGGCAAAAAGAAAATTAAGCGTTTTATCGGTTGTGCTGATTGCGGCGGGAGTATCGGCGCTTTGTAAATATGTGTTCACATTTATGAGCGGAGGTTTTTCGGTTATAATAAGCGGAGCGGCTGCCGCTGCCGCGGGCGCGCTGCTTTTTCCCGTAAAGGAAGGTGAAGTATGAGCATATTTTTATATATTGCTGTAATGGCTTTGGTAACCTATCTGGTTAGAATGATCCCCTTGACATTTTTCAGAAGGAAAATAAACTCACGCTTTTTAAGGAGCTTTCTTTTCTATATTCCGTATGCTGTGTTAAGCGCTATGACTATTCCCGCGATTTTTTATTCAACGGGAAGTATAATCACTGCGGCGGCCGGAACGGCGATAGCGGTGATACTGGCTTATTTTGAACTGCCGCTTATTGCTGTTGCTTTGGCGGCTTCGGCGGGCGCGCTGATAACGGGATTTTTTATTTAAAGGAGCGTTTAATGTTTGATAAAGTATATAAGAACATGTCCACATAGGATAGGCGCACATCTTTTCGGCAAAATTTTCCGCGCTCTGCGTCAAAAATCCTTGACGGGCGACAGCCCGCCTGCTGATTTTTTTCCTTTTCTTCGACAAAATTTGCGTGGAAATCCACGCGCAAATCTTGTGAAGACAGGTTTAAGAAAGGAATTCGGTAAGGGAAGAGTCAGAGTATATGTAACTTTTGACGGTATTCCCTATGACGGAAGCATTGTAAATATGGGGCTCAAAAATGCGGATGAAAGTATTGTT
>CANDLP010000371.1 GCA_947385505.1 uncultured Clostridia bacterium | reverse complement strand
CTTGTGTTCATAAGACTTGTGCAGTGTCTTATGAATACACGCTCTTAGCCAAGCTGACCGATAAAGGGGTTGGCAAACATCAACAGTATCGCAATGATCAGAGAGTAAAGACCTGTAGTTTCCGCCAACGCGTCGCCTATGATCATTGTTCTTGTGATTGCGCCCGAAGCCTCCGGCTGTCTGCCGATAGCCTCAACTGCCTTGCCGCCGCAGAAGCCTTCACCGATACCGGGGCCTAAGCCTGCGATCATGGCTAAACCTGCGCCTATTGCGGAAGCGCCAAGTACGATTGCTTGTTCCATAAGAAAGTTCCTCCTGAAAATTTTTATTTCTTGTTGTTTCGTTTATGTTAAACCCCTTAGGGGAAAAACATCTTGTTTTTTTGGCTGCATTGCCGTAAGGCGTTCTTATGCTATGCCAAATTTTCCGTTTTTACTTCGGTTTTGGTATAAAATTCCGTTTGAGCGCAAAAAATCAGTCGCACTCAGCCATAGATACATAGCTCATAGTAAGTGTAACAAATATATACGCCTGTAAGAACGATGAGAACAGGTCAAAGTAAAGGGAGAGCACCGCGGGAAGACCTATGGCAAAATTGCCCAAAGCAAAGTAAATAAGTCCGCCTATTACAAGACCCGAAACTATGTTTCCGAAATGACGGAGCGCCTGGGAGAGCGGGTTGGCGATTTCACCTATGATATTAAAGGGGAGCATAAAGGGAAGGGGATCGATAAAGCTTTTGAAGTAGCCTTTTACGCCGCCGGTTTTTCCCTTGTTTCTCTGAACCAACACAAAGGTGATCAATGCCCATGAGGCTACCACCGATATGTCCGCCGTTGGGGGACGGAGACCGAGAAGTCCCATAAGACTCGACAGAATGGAGAAACAGAAGAGAGCGCCTATATATGGAGTATACTTTTTATAGCTTACGCCCATGGTGTCCTGTACCATTCCGCTGAACAGTCCCACAATGTACTCGGCAGCCATCTGTCGTCTTGAGGCGGGCTTTACCTTAAGATTGCGCCCGAGAACGAAAAACAGCACGCCCAGCAGAATCACAACAAACCATTCCACAACTACCGATTCCGACAGGTGGAAGGTCATACCGAACAGATCAAAGGTCGTTACCTCAAGAGGTCCGTTAACGGTAAATTTTGATTCCGCCAGAAGATTCATTTCCATTAAAAATCACAGCCTTTCTTAAATTAATACTATTTATAAATCATATTATAAACAAAATAAAAATATGGAATGATTTACAAATAGTGTTTTGGGTGTAATTGTTTTTCAATCTATTGAAAAACAATAGTATAAAATGAAATTAAATATGAAACGGCTAAGCCGTAACGCGGAATTTATATAAACGCCTTAGCTTAAGTCGTCAAATCCTTTGCCCTTAAAAGTGTATTTAAACATATAATGAACTTTCGGTATAAATAGCGGCACAAAAGCGGGAACCGCGTCGATAACGCCCAGCATAAGCCCTGCCGCCAACAGAAGAAAAAGCCCTATATATCTTCCTCCGTAGGTCATATTCGCAAAAAACTGTCCTTTTTTGGCGTTTGCCTTTGTGAGGGTGCTTGCCGCCGACATGCCCAAAAGGATAAAATTTCCCGCCGCTAAAAGATTGCCGAATAACAGTCCGGTCATCGCTCTCCATGTAACGCCCTCAAATAAGCCGTACACCGCGATACCGACCATGGCAAGGCCGTTTATTATAAGCGCCGTGGGCAGCATATCCCGTATTTCCTTATAAGCGGGATTTTTCGGTTTGCGCTTCATTATATATCAGTCCTTTACAATTAGTCCTCGTAATAATCGTGGTCTCTTGTGTCATGGTGCAGCTCCGACATTTTAGGCACATTGGTTTTTCCGTATTTTTTGGTAAGCTTTAAAAGATAACTTCCCACTGAGGATATCATCGTTATTATTCCCAAAGCGATAAATACCGGCATTAGCCACCCCGGAAGGGAAAAGCTTTTTATCAGCCACGCCCCGCCCCAGATGAAAAGCAGCAAAGGAAGGATTACCATAAATCCTATCTGGCTTGCCACAGCATATACCGAAAAAGGGTTGTCTCTTTTTTCGGCTGTCCCGTCTTTTTCCTTTTCTTCCGCCATCAGCCTACCAGCTCCGCAAGCTTCCATTGACCGTTTTCAAGAATCAGCATGACTTCCTTGTCCACGTCGTTATCGGAAGAATCCTTTAAAGTTACTTTAACTTTGCACTCGGTTTCGGAAACGGGGGTACAAAGGAAGTGTACGTCAGCCCACGACAGCCCCTCTTCTTCGCTTGGAGTGAAATCGGAGGAAAGCCCCAACGCTCCCGTATCGTCAACGCCGTAAACGGGACCGTTTCCGAATGGGTCGGTAAGAAGCTTTTCAGCTGTTTCTTGAGTATATATTTCTTTCACAAAATTGCTGAATTCGTCAAAATTGCTGAATTCGTCGCTTACACAGGTGTAAAAACCGTCTTCGGGAAGATTTCCGTAGGGTTCGTCCTCGTGGGTCATTCCCCGTGTAAGATACTGGAACACCTTGTAGTTTTTGGGCAGGAGGTCATAGGCGGCCTGCTGTGTGGCGTCAACAAGCTCCTGCGTCGCCTGAAATTCGGTGACTGAAGGTTCGTCGGATGTAGTCGTATCTTCCTCGCCTGAACCGGTGGTTTTGACCAGAAATACTATTGCGCCTACCGCCAATATTACCGCCGCTAAAGTTATAATAAGCGATGCCGGGTTTATTCCGTTTTTCTTTTTCTTCTTTTTTGTTGCCATTGTACTGTTGTACTCCCTTTATCGGTAGTTTATTTTATTTAAATGTAAGAAAGCTTTACACTTTATCGCTTTATTGCGTTATCCTTGTTTTGCGGAAAAACGCTTTAAAACCTGCCTTCACAGGATACCGCACGTATCTTTAAGGTGAATTT
>CANDLP010000370.1 GCA_947385505.1 uncultured Clostridia bacterium | reverse complement strand
AAGGAGGGAATTACGGTTTTCAGCTTATCGGTATAAAAAGTATTTTCACGTTTTACCGTGGACTTACCGCTTTTCTTCATTGTCATTGTTTTGGAAATCAAGTTCTTGGTTAACCCTTTCGACTGTGAAATACGTTTTAATTCGGCAGCTTTTTCCAGAGAGGGAACAGGGCAGCCGTTTTCCAAAGCTTCAAGAAGCATTTCCTGTTCACCTTTTTTTAAATACGAAATCTCCACCGCGGAGCGAAAAGGAAATTTATTTTCGTCCACCATATTTAAAAATTCCGTAATAAGTTCGGTTAAGCGTATGTATCGTTTAATTTGCGACTCGCTTTCCCCAACTTTTTTCGACAGTTCATAGTTTGACCTTAACTTCGGCTCCAGTGGAGCCGAAGTTAAATCAGCTCGTTTTCCTTGATGTTTTAAAGCGTCTAATTGCATTTTATATGCAAAAGCTTTGTTGCTCGGTAAAATACAAGATCTATAGATAAGGTTACTTTCCACCATGATTATCGTGGCTTCATTATCATCAATATCCAAAATCTCACATTTCAGTGTTTCAAGCCCCAAAATCTCGCAGGCTCTTTTTCTCCTGTGTCCGCTTATAAGCTCATACCTTCCGTCTTTCTTTAGACGGACAAGCGCCGATGTTTCCACTCCGCGCTCCTTTATGCTTTCCACAAGCTGTACCATATCCTCGTCGTCCTGTACGCAAAACGGATGATTCGGAAAACCGTCTATATCGGAAATCGGAATATCACGAATCACTCTTTTATTTTTCGATTCTTCCCTTTCCTCCTGAGTAGAAAACAAATCGTCGGCAGAAGGGAGATTGAAATTAAGCTTACCCATTTTGCACCTCCGCCGTAAAATTTTCATAAGCTTTGGCGGCGGCGTTATTTCTATCGTACTTATAAATGCTTTTTCCTACCGCGCTTGTTTCCGCCGCTTTAGTTGCAAGGGGAATAACGCTGTCATATATCTTTATAGCTTTGCCGTAGCTTTCGCGCAAGCTTTCAGCTGTTGTTCTGGCGAGATTGGTACGCATATCGGCAAGTGTAAGCAAAATTCCCTCGACCTTAAGTGCCGGGTTGATTCTGCGCTGTATTTTTCCTATCGTCCGCATAAGCTGTATCATACCTTTTGCGGGAAGGTACTGTGCCTGAACGGGTACGATAACGCTGTCCGCCGCCGCCAATGCGTTAATGGTTATCATTCCCAGTGACGGCATACAGTCGATAAGTATGTAATCGTAATCGTTTTTTACACTATCAAGATAAGTTTTAAGGGTTATTTCCCTGCTCATGGCATTGACCAAAGAAGCCTCGATCCCTGCCAACTCGATATCCGCGGGAATAAGATCCACTCCTTCCGAATGATGAAGGACGGTTCCTTTAAAATCGGTAGCTTCATCGCTTATGATTTTTTCCATTTCCGTGGCAAGCGTAGCGGTCAAGGATTGTTCAGCCCAACCGAGAGAAACCGTTAAATCACCCTGCGGATCGGCGTCAACCAATAACACACGGCTACCGCTGTTTGCCAGCCCGATTCCCAAGTTTACCGTAGTAGTGGTTTTTCCCACTCCGCCTTTTTGATTGCAGATTGCTATTACTTTGCTCATTTTGTTAGTCCTCCGATTTTTTATTTTATGTTAGTCCCTTTATTTATAAGCATAGAAAAAAGGCGGTAGGACTAACATGTACCGCCTTTATCGGAGTTGCAATCTCCGTCTATGCTGTTAAAGCTCGTTAGAGCGTTTAACCTATGTAATCATTTTATATTTAAAAGCCTGCGAAGCTGATCCGCATCCGAATGAGCGTATCGCTTGCGCAGCATATCCAAATCCGCGTGTCCCATAACTTTTGCGATCGCATACAAGCTCATATCGCTGTTTACCCACAAGCTTGCCCTTGTGTGTCTGAACTGGTGGGGAGTGTAAATCGGTATCTCAATTCCTTTTTCTGAATAATAATTTCGCATATCCTCCATAAAAATCTGATAATGTCTACGCGACCATGTCCGCGGACTGCAAATCTGACCGTTTCGTGTTTTTACAATATAGTTTTCGGTAGTTGCTTTTCGCTGTTCCTTCTGGGATTGCAATATTTTACACATTTCCTGCCGCAAAGGGATAACACGCTCTCTGAATTTATTTTTGGGAACATCTACCGTAACGGTTATTTTTCCCGTTGTCGGATCTGGTGTATCGGTAACGCCGCGTCTGATATATAAAACCTTTGTGTCAAAATCCACATCGCCCCATTTAAGCCCCAACAACTCGCTTCGGCTTAACCCTGTATCTATAAGGAGCTGTATTTCATAACCGAAACGATGAAAATTACCGTACTGAAAAATATAATTTATTTGTTCTTCAGTATAAATTGCTTTTTCTTCCGCTGTTCTCGCTCTTGGCATTTTTATATTTCTTACGGGATTTTTGTCAAGGTATTCATTGTCGATAGCAGCCTCAAACATTTGTTTAAGGCAGGATTTATTCTTTTTAAGCGTATCTAAACAAAAAAATACAGCCTTATCATTTAAATAAAGCTGTATATCTGTCTGTTTGATTGTCTGAAGCTCCCGTTCTCCAAAGCATGGGATCAAGTGATTGTAAACCGTGTTTTTGTAAGTCACCGCGTATGTGTTGCCTCGGACAGTGCCTTTAACCGTTTTGAGCCAAATTTCTGCCCATTCTTTAAAAAGTATTGTCTTTCTCATAAATGTCAACCATCCTTTTTGATATTTGTCAAAAACTGCTTTATGCAGTTTAAGCCATAAATATAATATCAAAAAAAACGTGTTCATACAATAAAAATAAAATGATGATATTTTTGGGGTGGTAGAGGTCGTCGGTTCAAGTCCGGTCACTCCGACCATGAAATCGTGACCAAAAAGATATTATGCCCACAAACGGCTGTATAAAGGCGT
>CANDLP010000369.1 GCA_947385505.1 uncultured Clostridia bacterium | reverse complement strand
CCCATCGGAAGCGTTGTTCCGCGAAAACCGAAGGAAGATATTTTTCTTTTGCTGACTCAGCTTGAAGAAAAGGGGATAAATTATCCCGGTTTTAAAGAGGCTTCAAGCTTTATGAAAAAACATTTTGATATTGCGGACGGCCGTCCGGTGAACGCTCTTCACGGCGATTTTTCAGCCAATACACTGTTTATTGATAAGGGGCTTAACGTAGGTATGTTCCCTCTTGAAGATCCTCATTGGGGGGATCCGATAAAGGATCTTATCTCCCTTCAGGACAGCTACAGTCTGCCTTTTATGAAAGGTGTGCTTAAGGGAATGTTTGACGGAGCGCCCCCTTCGGACTTTTTTGAGCTTTTAGCTTATTATGGTACCGAAAGGGCTTTGTTCGATATAAACACCGCTTTTACCGAAGAGGAAAAGAGCGTTGCCGTTATAAGAGCTCGCAAAATGGCCGCCGATCTGGACAATTATCAGACGGTAATACCCGGTTGGTATTAAACCAAAAATATATTTAAAAATTTAGCCGCAAATTGATTCCAAAAAATATAGCGTAAAATGAAAGAATTTATATGAGAAATATTATCCTAATAGGAATGCCGTCCTGCGGCAAAAGTACCGCAGGCGTGCTTTTAGCCAAAACCTTAGGCGCGGATTTTATAGATACCGACCTGATTATACAGATTAAGCAAAAAAACACTCTTCAGCATCTGATTGACAAAAACGGTCTTGACAAGTTCAGGGAATACGAAAATGACGCTCTGCTGTCGGTGTCCTGCGAATCCGATACGGTGATAGCCACCGGCGGAAGCGCAGTATTCTGCGACAAGGGAATGCGGCATTTAAAACGCAACGGCGTCTGCGTTTATCTTGAACTGCCCTTATATGATATCCGCTCCCGTCTGTCCAATATTAAAACAAGAGGCATAGCCTGCCGCCGCGGAGAAGGTTTGGAAGAAATATTTAAGGAACGGGAACCGCTGTATAACAAATATGCTGATATAAAAATAAACTGCGGGGACAAAAGCTGTGAGCAAACGGTGGAAAAAATAATAGCGGCGCTTAGCATTATGCCGTAATCTATTTTAAAAGCCGACGTCCGTATCCGGAAAAAAGGCGTGTTCCTAAGCCGAAAAATTGTCAGTTTGCCTCGGAATATCAAAAGTGACAAAATACTCGTCCTTGGCTGTTATGCTGTTTATTAGCTCGTTATTAGCTCGGCTAAGTATTCGTGTTTTTGCGGTCCGTTCAGTTTTTTCAAGCAGTCAAAAAACTTGCTTTGATACCTTAGTACTAATAACCACTGCCGAAGGCGGTGGTTATTAGTATTAAGGCGTGTTCACATAAAAACAATTTAAAACTCCCCCGAATTTCAATCGGGGGAGTTAACATATTCAATTGTTAAATTAAGCAGTACATTGGCGTAATCCTCGCTTTTCATTCGTCAATGATGATTCTGACCAGATTGTTTAAAGTTATCATTGGAATCACTCCTGCCTATTCGGGTAGCTGTATATAAATACAATATGGCTTTGTATTTCATCGCCCTTAGGCGGTTTCGCGGAAAATCCGCGCCATATGTTAAAGTCATACGAATTGGGCCGGTTATGTAAGCTATTCATTTTGAACTAAATGTTCCCGTCAAAGCCGCTTGTGAAGCTCTGTGACCGTTTGAGCCAAGGCTCCCCGCGCTTGCTTAATCTTCAGTCTTACATAATTGCGAGCCGCAATTCGCAATTAAAAGATTCTGTTTCCATTGGACTCGCCGCCTTTCCCGATAAAATTTATACGGATTACCGTTCCGTATATGGAAAACATCTGCTTTCGATTTCGTGTCTGTACGTTAAAAAAATGGAGGTCAAAGCTTTTGTTTTCATCGTAGGAAATCGCTACATTAACTCCGACTATATGTCCTTCCGATCAGTGGACATTTTAATTTAACATTTCCGATACACATTTAACGCTTTACAAGATAACTCATAATCTCGAATCACATATGATATACCGATTTATAAATTGTTTATGATGTTAATTGAGAGGTAATCACATGGATTGCAGTCGTTTAAACGGACTGTTCTTTGTGTTTGTATCGGCTGTCGGGGTCCCCTCGGAGGCTTTTCGCATTTTCGTCAATCCTGTCAGTCGTCAGTGATTTTGACTATGCTTTTTCGGGTATTTGGCTATACTGTTTTGTTTAGTCTATAGACTTTGCTTGTATCGCCTATCCCTTTTCAGAAACTTCGCCGGTTTTATTTTCCGAGGTTTTCTGTTTCTCTTTCCTTGACTATATAATACCATACCCGAAGGTTTAAGTCAACAGTTTTTTAATGGTTAAAATATCTATATTTTTTTATTATTGGGGGAATATTTTTGTAGCATTTTACACATATTTTTAAATAAGACAAAAGAAATCCTTTTTTTTCTATTGACATCAACCCGCGATTATTATATAATAGTTAAGGTTGATTTTTAAGCGCGGGACAACGTTTGCGGCGTGTTAAAAACTGCTTGTACTAAGTTTATCTGTTTTTTAAACGGTTGTTAGTATTATCATAATGAAAGGAGCCGCGCTTTGAAATTTGTTTTAATGTTTTAAGATTAAAAATCAAGGCGTTAATATGTAAACGGTATGTCTGAAGAAAAAGATTTGTTAAATGAACAAAATGAGGAGCTTGAAGAGTACGAGCCCCAGATTATAGAACTTGACGGGGAACAGTTTGAAGTGATTGACGCTGTTTGTTACGACGGTCAGAATTATGTGGCTCTTGTTCCTTACACCGAAGACGACGAGCTTGAGGACGATGAGGTTGAGTTTATTATTCTTAAGGAAGTTGAAGATAACGGTGAATATATGCTTTCCACTGTTGACGATGAAGAGCTGTACAACGAGGTTGGCGAAGTATTTATAGAACATCTGAGCACCGTATTTGA
>CANDLP010000368.1 GCA_947385505.1 uncultured Clostridia bacterium | reverse complement strand
ACCTCAAAGAAATTGCCCTTGCAATTGAATTTTACTATACGGTTCCCGCCCTCCGCGATATCCAGTATCTCTGCGGAAAGCTCTTCCGAAAACACCACGGAAGCGCCGATCTTTAAGCGGCGGCCGGGGCGCACCATTACTTCCCACTTATCAAGTTCGATATGCTTCAAAAGAAGAAATTCCACGTTTACCCCTGTGGAGGGCTTGACACCGTAAATACGGGCGGGAAAAACCTTTGAATCGTTAAGCACCAGCAAGTCGCCTTTTTTAAGGTATCTGCATATATTATAAAAGCGGTCGTGAATTATTTCGCCGTTTTTACGGTCTATTTTCATAAGTCTGGAGCTGTCGCGGGGCTCTATTGGAGTCTGGGCTATCAGCTCTTCGGGCAGGTCGTAATAAAAATCGGATTTCAGCACTTTTATGACCGTTCCTTTCCTCTTAAATAGTTGATTTGAAAAATAATTATAGTAATTATATCACATTGGGAAGTTTCTATCAATAGTTAATATTAAACAAATCTGCGTAAAAATTATTACGGAGTTTATTTAAGCCCTTGACAAATGCGGGCTGTTGTGATATGATTTATTTTGGATAGAGGTGCGGTTTTGATCAGTACTTTCCGCGTTAACGGGTCTGTACGTTGCGGAAAGGAAAGGCAACGCCGCCGAAAAAGCGGCTGACAGAACGGGCTTGCTTTTGGCTGCGGCGCCGAACAGAGCCGCGGCTGTCATCTATGCGTCGGACGCGGATGGAGAGCTATCGGCAGTATTGCCCGTTGGTATATTCATTGATCCGACCCGATGTGAGTCGGTTTTTTTATTGCTCCCGAAAAAATATATGCTATAAAAAGGAAGGAATACGGCTATGAAAAATTATAAAGTAGGAATTATAGGCGCCACGGGAATGGTAGGACAGCGTTTTGCGCTTCTTCTGGAAAATCATCCGTGGTTTAAAGTAACCGCTCTCGCCGCGTCTCCCCGCTCCGCGGGAAAAACCTATAAGGAAGCGGTGGGGGAAAGATGGCTGCTGGATAAGCCTATGCCCGAATCAATGAAGGATATTGTGGTAATGGACGCCACGGCGGATATTGAAAAGATCGCTTCGTCGGTGGACTTTGTTTTCTGCGCGGTGGATATGAAAAAGGACGAGATAAAGGCTCTCGAAGAGGCTTATGCAAAGCACGAGTGCCCCGTTATGTCCAACAATTCCGCCAACCGCTTTACCGACGACGTTCCCATGATCATTCCCGAAATAAACGACAAGCATATGGAAATAGTCGAGGCGCAGAAAAAACGTCTCGGTACCAAGAGAGGATTTATTTCCGTAAAATCAAACTGCTCCATACAGAGCTATGTACCCGCTCTCAGCCCCCTTAGAAAATTCGGCATTAAGAACGTGCTTGCCTGTACCTATCAGGCTATTTCGGGAGCGGGAAAGACCTTTGAAACATGGCCCGAAATGGTGGATAACCTTATCCCTTACATCGGCGGCGAGGAGGAAAAATCCGAGCAGGAGCCTTTGAAGGTTTGGGGCAAAATCGAGGGCGATAAAATCGTTAAGGCAGGCAGTCCGCTTATTACCACTCAATGCCTGAGAGTTCCCGTTTCGGACGGACATTTTGCGGCGGTGTTTGTTAATTTTGAAAACAAGCCTTCCAAAGAGGAAATATTGAATATCTGGAAGGAATTTAAGGGCGTTCCCCAAGAGCTGGAGCTTCCTTCCGCGCCAAAGCAGTTTATACACTATTTTGAAGAAGACAATATGCCTCAGACTAAGCTTCACCGCAATCTGGAAAACGGAATGGCGGTCAGCGTGGGAAGATTAAGAGAAGACAGCTTGTTTGACTATAAGTTTGTTTGTCTTTCCCATAATACGCTGAGAGGGGCTGCAGGCGGCGGGGTGCTTATGGCGGAGCTGTATGCGGCAAAAGGATACTTTGACTAATTTTTAAAAGGAGAACTCAACTATGAGTGACAACACCATATTTACCGGAGCCGGCGTTGCCATAGTAACGCCGATGAACAAAGACGGTTCGGTGAACTACGATAAATTGGGCGAACTTATAGAAGCTCAGATCAGATCGGGAACCGACGCTTTGATTATCTGCGGCACTACCGGCGAATCCTCAACCCTTACCGACGAGGAACATCTGGAGTGTATAAAATATGCGGTAAGAAAAACCGCCGGTAGGATCCCCGTTATCGCGGGCACGGGAAGCAACGATACCGCCTATGCCGTTGAAATGTCAAAAGACGCGGAAAAGGCGGGGGCGGACGCATTGCTGCTGGTTACGCCCTATTACAACAAGACCTCCCAAAGGGGACTTGCCGCGCACTTTACCGCCATTGCGGACGCGGTGAGCATTCCGATAATTCTTTATAATGTGCCCTCAAGAACAGGCTGTAAAATCGAGATATCCACATATAAGGAATTGTCGAAGCATAAAAATATAGTCGCCGCCAAAGAAGCGTGCGGTGACATAAGCTTTATCGCTCAGCTTGCGGCGGAAACCGATCTTACCATTTATTCGGGAAACGACGATCAGGTGGTTCCTATAATGGCTTTGGGCGGAAAGGGCGTTATTTCCGTAGCTTCCAATATTATCCCTAAAGAAATGCACGATATGACGGAATACGCGTTAAAGGGCGATTATAAAAAAGCGGCGGAGATGCAGCTTAAATATTTAAGCCTTCTGAAAGCGCTGTTCTGCGACGTTAACCCTATCCCGGTAAAGGAAGCCATGAATCTTATGGGCATGGAGGTAGGGAAGTGCAGACTTCCTCTGGTAAGTCCTGAGGAAAGCAAGATCGGGCTTATAAGGAGCGAGCTTGATAAGTTCGGGCTTTTGAAATAATACTAATAACCATATAAAAAACAGATAGACTATTTTTTTATATGCCATGCCGCAAAAGCGGCATGGTGAGGGA
>CANDLP010000367.1 GCA_947385505.1 uncultured Clostridia bacterium | reverse complement strand
CCCACGTCCGTGCACACTCTTTCCCTACACGACGCTCTTCCGATCTGAGCATTCGCCGGATTGTACTATCATTACGGTATACGGAAAAAGCCGCTTTCAAAAAAACTGTTCGGAGTGTTCCCGCATAAGGTGGAGGTGGCAAATCACCCTTTATTGAAGGGATTTGACGATGTGTTTTTTGTTCCTCATTCCCGCCATACCGAAATAGATACGGCAGACATTGAGCTGTGTCCGACGCTTAACGTGCTTGCTTCCTCTGACGAAGCCGGAGCGTACATAATCGCCGACCGTTCCAATCGGCAAATCTTTATCACGGGTCACGCTGAATATGACCGCGACACCTTAAAAACAGAGTATTTAAGGGATAAGGAAAAGGGACTGGAAATAGAGGTGCCGAAAAATTACTTTCCTCACGACGATCCGTCAATGACCCCGCTTATAACATGGCAGGGTCACGCAAGCTTAATGTACAGCAACTGGCTCAACTTCTGCGTATATCAGGAAACGCCTTACGACCTTAACGATCTGACTTCATTTTAGAGGCTTCCTTAAGGCGGTTTGGCAGAGAATATTCTGAAACTGTATGCTTTATTCCGCGCCGATTTCCGTTACCGTCTTCTTTCAATTCCGGCTGCGGCATAATATGCCGCCTTGTCCTTATACATCAAAGCTTCCGCCTCGGCCATAATACTGTTTACGCCTTCCGCGCATTTGCTTTTCCAAACAGCGCCGATTGCCATTATAACGTTATATTCACTCATCGTATCCTTCAACATACTTACTCTTTTACAAAATTCCGATTCGCTTATTCCGCCGCACAACGCTAACAGTTCATCTCCGCCCAGGCGGAACAGCTCGCAGTCGCCCAACGCCTTTTTCATACATTCACAAGAAGAGAGAATCAGTTTGTCTCCCGCCTCATGGCCTTTTTCGTCGTTTACCCTTTTTAACCCTGTAATATCACAGTAAATGACGCCAATGCTGTTGGAAGGTTCCATATTTTCTATGTATTCCCAAAGCGCATGCCGGTTGCCGATCTGTGTCAGCTGGTCAAAGTAAGACATTTGTTTCAGATTCCTCACAAGATTTCTTACCTTAAGCAATGACTCGATAAAATGTCCCATAATCCGGAGCATATTGGTTATATGGTTTAACGCTGCCACAGGCGGGTTATCCACTCCGTAAAATCCGATCAAATTACTGTCGTCATATAAAGGCACTACTGCAATTGATACGATGTTTTGATTTTTTAAATTTTCATATTGTAAAGGATCTTCTGTTTTCATCTCATCAATATTTTCATATACCAAAAACTTTTTTTCGGAAAACTTCAGGCGCAATTCCGTCTGCAGCCCATTCATAGGTATTGTCATCGCCGCCCTGCTTGTTTTTCTCAAATATATAAGAACGATCTCCGCCCAATGATTTGCCCAGACACTCCAGTACAATCTTCAGAGATTTTTCGGGATCGGCTGCCTCCAAGGCTGTCCGAAGCGTTTCGTTGACCTGCTGCTCCATATGATTGATTCTTAACAGGCTTTGAACCATCTGGTTGATATAATTGCTAAGCTCCTGAAATTCCTGACTGCTTTGCACGTCAACCCGCTCTTCAAGGCTTCCTCCCGTAATCAGCTCCAGTTTTTCTATAACATCATGGATTTTGTTTACCACGTATTTATTCATATATCCGGTAACCGATTTTACCAGAATAAACGATACGATAATCAGGCAGATCAAAATCGACAGTAATACGATTGGCAGATTCTGATACAGATAGTTTATGGAAATCACCCGTCCGATATAATCGGAATCTATCTTTTGAAAAACACAAAAAGAATACTGACCGTTTATTTTGCTGTAAAACCCTTTTTGCGTGTTTTTTATATCCTCAAAACGAAAGCCTGCGTCCGAACACTCTTTTCCAACCGCATCCAGGCTGTTGGAGCCTACAATTGTCCCGCTTTCCCCGTCTATGGCATAATAACTTACCATCGGGTTTACCCGAAACAAAGAAAAGATATATGAAAGCTCATTTTTCTCTGTTACCTTAATAACATTGACGGGATTCATTCCGACTTGTACAATAAATTCACCGTTGTTGCTCCAAACGGCCGAATACTGCATCAGTTTTTCTTCCGCCGTATTCTCTGTAATATCCTGAACCAATTTTAAGGTTTTATCTGTGAGCATTGGCTTAAAGAAGCTCATCTGTTCGCCGGAATCCACAGTATAGCCGTAGTATTGGGGCAAAGTTCCTGAAAAAATTTTCCCGTCTTTGTCAAAAATATGGATTTCATCAACCTCCGCCTCTTCCGCGATTTCTTTGAGTTTATCCGATGAATTAAGCGATTTCGGGTCCCCCTCTATAATGCGTGAAACCGTTTCCGCTGCATGAAGACAGCTCTCCGCGTATTCCTTTCTTATTTTAATAAGCTCCTCTTTATTTTCCGATAATACCTGTTCCATTTGCAAAAAAGTTCTGTTTGCATCCCGATATGCCTTATTCTGTTCATTCAGCAGCTGAAATACCAGTATCATAGCAAGCATTATTAAAGCCGACACTCCTACAATTCGATAGATATATTTGCTGATTATCTTTCTTAAAGTCTGCATCTGAATCCTCCCAAATACCGATTCATACTAATAACCACCGCCTGCGGCGGTTATTAGTATTACATAAAAAATTGCTGCGGCGTTTCTTTAAAAATCTCTCGTTCATTATAAACTATTGGTCTTATTTTGTCAATATAATTTTCTCTCTGTTCTTTATCCGCTTGTTTCGTTATACAATAAATCCTGCTAATCATTTCAACATAACGGATAAAATATGTCCTGTTTGAAAAATTAGTGATTTGGGTGTACTTTTGTATACATTAAAAACTGTTGTCTGCTATATTATCATTACGCAGTATTAGAGCGTGTTCACATAAAGCTCAGCACGCATATTTTCGG
>CANDLP010000366.1 GCA_947385505.1 uncultured Clostridia bacterium | reverse complement strand
AGGTTGAGGTTTTAAAGAACACCGCCATCATAGTGGCGTTTTCGGTGTTAAATTCATTGTAAACAGAATCGGGCAGAAGCTCCATAGGTACGGAGATATCAAAAAGAGAGTCGTACCATAAAACCGTATCCACATTTTCCACCTGTTCAATTTTTTCTTTAAGGGCAGCGACGTCCTTCGGCGGCATATCTTCCGCGATTATAAAAGAAAAAGCGCCTTTTCCGAACTCGTCAAGAAGCTCTTTCTGTCCGATTACCGTATCCATATCGGAAGGAAGGTAATCCAGCATATCATAGTTTATTCTGGTAGCCGCCATTCCCAGCAGTGCGGGTATCATAAGAGCGGTTACGGCTATGATAATGGGAATGCGGAATTTTACTACCGCTTTTGAGAAATTCATTCTATCATTCCTTTCTGTTTGTCCTTGATTTCCGCTTTTATTTCTATTACGTCGGGCCGCTGATTTTTTACAATCTTTACAGCCGTAAGTACGGTAATAAGGTTAAGTATTCCTTCGCACAGCAGTGAAATTCCGAGAATTATCGTAAGAATTTCACCGCTTGCCGCGGGGCGGAATATCAACAAAATACCATGTATTCCCGCAAGCGCCGCCATTGTCATAATCAGCCACCAGCGGCTTATCCCGAAGCGCTTGGAATCTATCGCTATCTGAACCTTGAAAAGTCCCTCCGCCAGAATGGTAATTCCCAATGAAATACATATCAGGTTCATAAATCTGTCGGGTTTTATTATAACGACAACCCCCAGAACCAGGAGCAGGATTCCCGTTGCCAGATCATATTGAAAGGCAAGACGGAAAAGGTCTTTGGAAAAATAACCGAATATTTTCACCCCGCCGAAAACTATCATTGCGGTTCCGCAAATAATGCCGATAAACGACACGGAAAAAGCGGGATGGATCATAAGCATAAGTCCTATGGCGCAAAAAGCGGCGGAGGAAATTATATAGCTCGTTTTGGCCGCTTTTAATGGTGCAGTGGATTTCATTTAATTTCACGTCCTTTCGTTTTTTGAATTTGTTGTTTATGTTATTATTATAATCGGTCTGAGCCCGTTTGAAAATAGACAATGAGCCCGACCTGTTTATTTTTTAGGCATTAGGGGGATTTTGTATAAAAATCAAGTTTTCTTTAGAACATAAGAACTATTCTCTATACAAACAGGTTAAACAGATTCTAAGAATTTTTCTTGACAAAACTTTTTAAAAGTGTTATCTTAATATGAAGATATTCTTATGGGATTTTTTACATATTCTCAGCATTTTTTTGATCATGAAGAAAGGAAAAATCAAAATATGCCTAACTTCACCAAACAAGCGATTAAGCAATCCTTTGTCAAACTGTTAAACCAAAAGCCTGTAAACCAGATAACCGTAAAGGATATTGTGGAGGACTGCGGTATAAACAGAAATTCATTTTACTACCATTTTTCCGATATTCCCGCGCTGATAGAACAGATAGTTATTGATGAAGCAAACAGGATCATATCGGGATATTCCTCAATAGATACCGTCGAGGAGTGCTTTGACGCGGCGGTGCAGTTTATTATGGATAACAAAAAGGCAGTGTATCATATCTACAATTCCGCTAACAGAGATATTTACACCCAATATCTGATGAAAATATGCGAACACGTGGCAACTACATATTTTGATACCGTATTCCCCGACAATCCCGTTAAGGAAGGGGACAGAGAGCTTATTATAATGTTTTGCAAGTGCGAGATGTTCGGGGCTATCATTGAGTGGCTGAACACGGGCATGAAGTTAGATATTCGCGCGGCGTTCAAAAGACTGTGCATATTGAAAAAAGGTATGGCCGAAGAGATGTTCAGAAGAAGCGCCGAAAGCAGATGATTCCTGCTTTAGTAAAGTATTACTTCAAAATATTGACTTAATGATCATTTTATGGTAAAATAATAAAATACCATATTAAAATGTCGAAAGGAAAATACAATGTATATCCCCGTTGACAGCCACAACCATTCCACCCAATCTCCCGACGGTGAAAATACGCTCCGCGAAATGGCGGAAAAAGCGGCGGAGTTGGGAATAGAACACTTGACGATTACCGACCACTTGGAAATAAACAAATTCTACGATAAAGAATTTTTATATGAGGAGCCGGTGAAACAGTCTTCGCAGTTGCTTCCTGCCCTGAAAAAAGAATTTAAGGACAAGGTCGATATTCACTACGGCGTTGAGTTGGGGCAGCCCCTTCACGATATTAAGCTTACAAACCGCATGCTTGACAGTTATGATTATGAATTTATTATAGGCTCCTGTCATATGGTAAAGGGTTGGGACGATTTTTATTATCTGGATTATAAGAAAAACGATCCTCATTATTTAATGCGGCTTTATTTTGAAGAACTGCTTGAAATGGCGGAATGGGGAAAGTTTGACGTTCTGGGGCATCTTACCTACCCTTTGAGATATATTGAGGGGGACTTCGGAATAAAAATAGATATGGACAGGTACGCTTCAATTATTGAAAAAATTTTTATTACCCTTATTAAAAACGGTATGGGCATTGAAATAAACACGTCGGGGCTCAGAGAAAAAATCGGCGTTACCCTTCCCTCCGAAAAATACATTAAAATGTACAGAGATCTGGGAGGGGAAATAATAACGGTCGGATCCGACGCACACTGCGCCGAAAATCTCGGAAAAGGCATTTCACAGGGGATACAAATCGCCAAAAACTGCGGTTTTGATAAAATATATTATTACGATCACAGAAAACCCGTTTCAATAAATATATGAAAGGAAGGACAGCATGAAAAAAATAGTTGATCTGCTTCGTGAAAACGCACGTCTCACCAACGAGCAGCTTGCGGTTATCTTAGGTATCACCGAGGAGGATGTTGCAAAGGAAATAAAGCGGCTTGAGGAAAACGGAACAATAATAGGATATTCCGCTATCATAAATGAAGAGCAGC
>CANDLP010000365.1 GCA_947385505.1 uncultured Clostridia bacterium | reverse complement strand
CACGTCCGTGCACACTCTTTCCCTACACGACGCTCTTCCGATCTCAATATTGAAAGGGCGCACAGGAGCGGCGTACAATATGTTGCCGAGCCGGGCGGCTCCATACGCGACGACCATGTTATAGAAACCTGCAACAAATACGGTATGGTAATGGCGTTCACCGGTATAAGGCTTTTCCATCATTGATAAAGACAAAAGGAGGACAACCCAAATGAGATATGAACTGACTAAAGAGCTTGAAACAGGCAACGCGCTTATCGACAAGGAGCACCGCGAACTGCTTAAGGCTGTAAACGACTTGTTGGACGCATGCGGAAAAGGCGAGGGGCGTTCTTCGGTACAAAAAACAGGAGCGTTTCTTTCTAACTACGTAAAAACGCACTTTGCACATGAGGAACAGCTTCAGGTAAAGAACGGCTATCCCGGTTACACTTCTCACAAGGCGTTCCACGAAAAGTACAAGAAAGACCTTAACGATGTGGTTGAAAAAATCCCCCTGTCCGACGCAAGTATAAGCGACTTAGCCGCGCTGAATAATCAGATCGGCGTCCTTGTGGCGCATATTAAATTTGAGGATAAAAAGTTAGGCCAATTTTTACAGAAAAACTGATTTTATCTGATTTTCGGGGATTTTACGGTAATTTCGGAAAGGAGCATAGGTTGAAAGAGAACATCTTTAATGATGAGCATTTCTTTGAAGAATATAAAAAGATTCGCGAAAAAGAGGTCAATTTTAACAACGCCATCGAACAGCCCGCAATGCAAAAGCTTATCCCCGATTTAAACGGGAAAAAGGCGCTTGACTTGGGCTGCGGGTACGGATATAACTGTATTGATTTTATAAACCGCGGTGTAGAAAAAGTTTTGGGAATCGATATTGCCGAAAAAATGCTTGACGTTGCCAAATCGGAATGCGCTCACCCGAATATTGAATACAGGCTTATGAGTATATCCGATATATCTAAGACGGATATTAAAGAAATGAAATTCGACTTTGTGTACAGTTCTCTTGCTTTTCATTATGTGGAGGACTTTAAAAAGCTGTGCGAGGATATTTTTTATATTTTGAACAATGAAGGCGTACTGCTTTTCTCACAGGAATCCCCTTTTATTACGGCGTCCCCCAAAATCGGCGGTTATAACCGCGATGAAAACGGAAATCTGATTTCCTACACCTTTTCAAATTACAGCGCTTGCGGTCCAAGAGAGGAAAACTGGTTGGACACCGACTACATAAAATACCACCGCACTTTCGGAAAGATAATCACCGATTTGGCGCAAAGCGGTTTTGCCGTTAAAGAGGTTTGCGAGCCTATGCCGAGAGAGGAAGCCGTAAAAAAGTGCCCGTCAATGGCGGGACAGTTTATTAGACCCAATTTTCTTATAGTCAAAGCCGAAAAAATAAAAAAAGGAACATAAAGAAGATGAAAATTTTAACAGTAGGCGGCGGAGGACGCGAACACGCAATAATAACCGCCTTAGGCCGTTCACCCAAAGTTGACAAACTGTATGCCGCCCCCGGAAACGGCGGAATATCCGCTGCCGCGGAGTGTTTTCCCGTTAAAGCGACCGATATTGACGGAATTGTAGAGCTTGCTAAAAAACTTGAGCCTGACTATGTATTTGTTGCGCCCGACGATCCTTTGGTAATGGGAATGGTGGATAAATTGAACGAAGCGGGATTTAAAACCTTCGGTCCAAAGGCAAACGCAGCGATTCTGGAGGGCAGCAAGGTATTCTCCAAAAGCTTGATGAAAAAATACGGAATCCCTACCGCCGAATACGAAACATTTACCGACGCGGAAAAGGCAATTGCCTATATAAAAGAAAAAAACAGCTTTCCCGCCGTTATAAAGTGCGACGGTCTCGCCTTGGGAAAGGGCGTAATTATCGCCGAGAATTTTGAACAGGCGGAAAACGCGGTAAAATCAATGCTCCTTGACGGTAAATTCGGAAAAAGCGGGAGCGAGATAGTTATTGAAGAATATCTGACAGGTCCCGAAGTAACAGTGCTTGCTTTCACCGACGGAAAAACCGTAAAACCCATGATAAGTTCAATGGATCACAAGAGGGCTTATGACAATGACAAGGGCTTAAACACCGGCGGAATGGGCACGGTTGCACCCAACCCCTTGTATACTCCCGAAAAACAAGCGGAGTGCATGGAAAAAATATTCCTGCCCACTATAAGGGCAATGGAAAAAGAGGGAAGACCTTTTAAGGGCTGTTTATACTTTGGCTTGATGCTTACTCCCAAGGGAGCGAAAGTGATTGAATATAACTGCCGTTTTGGCGATCCTGAAACTCAGGTGGTTCTGCCGCTGCTTGAAACCGATCTTGCGGATATTATTGAAGCGATTTGGGAAGAAAGGCTTGAAGAACTGGAAGTTAAGTGGAGCAGTAAGTCCTGTGCCTGCGTGGTTATGGCAAGCGGCGGTTATCCTGAAAAGTACGAAACCGGAAAAGAAATAAGCGGATTGAACGAAAAAGGACAGTGTGAAAATAAGGATACCTTTGTTTATCACGCGGGAACAAAGCTTGAAAACGGAAAATTCCTTACCGCCGGAGGAAGGGTACTGGGCATTGCTGCCACCGCCAATGATCTTAAAAAGGCTCTTGACAATGCCTATTCGGCGGTTGAAAAAGTTTCCTTTGAAAAGGCGCATTATCGTAAAGATATCGGACAAAAAGCTTTAAACGGCTGAGTTTTTAATACTGTTTCTTTATGAGCGGCTGTTATCCGCTCTGAACAGGTATACTAATTCTAATACAAAATATATGTTTCATCTGTATTTTAAATCGGAAACAATATAACAACCTTATACTAATAAAAGCAGGTTATCTCACAAATGTGTTTTAACTTGCTTTTATATTCATTTTATACTAATAACCATTTGAATTGTGGATTTTATCCACAATTCAAATAGATCGGAAGAGCACACGTCTGAACTCCAGTCACGGAGCGTCATCTC
>CANDLP010000364.1 GCA_947385505.1 uncultured Clostridia bacterium | reverse complement strand
ATGAAAATGAAACTCTGAATTTCGAGTTTGCCCTTCAGCGTGACAGCGGACAGTGGAATACAGAGCAGGCAAGCATGCTTATTCGTTCTGTTATCAAAAAAATGATAATCCCCGCTGTGTATCTTATAAAAGAAGAAACCGCCGCCGGAGAAATATGGACTGTTATTGACGGCAAACAGAGACTCACTAATATGATAGCCTTTTTTCGGAATAAATTCAGGCTTTCTGCAAATCTTCCTACTGTAATAGTAGCTGATACAGAATATGATATATCCAAAAAATACTTTAAAGATTTGCCCGATTGTATAAAGGAAAGGTTTTTGTTGAGAGCGTTAGACGCTGTATTTATGCTGGACTTTAGCAGAGACGACCTTGAGGAGCAATTTTATTGTCTTAACAATGGCAGCATATTTACTAAACAGCAAAAAGCGGTGGTTAAGTTAGGAACCGATCTTGCCGAAAAAATTACCCCCTATGAACAGCATCCCTTTTGGGACAGAATCAATATAAGCAACGTTCAAAAACGTCACGGAGTTGTAATGGAAACAATTTTAAAGTCCCTGATGCTTTTGACCGATTATGATTATCGGCAGTTTGGCGCCGCGGAAGTAGTAAAATTCTCATCATACTATAATGAAAATTACCAGCCTCAGACAATAACCTATTTTGGAGAGCTTTTGGACAAGCTCAACAGATATATTCCAAACGACGATAAAATAAACGAGATATTAAAACCCATAAATATCCCTATTTTTATGATGAATCTTGATCGTTTTGAAAGTACCGACAGAAACGGTGACGAATATGAAGCCTTTATATCCTGGTGGTGCAAAGAGGGAATCCACAGCGATGATTATCAGCAATTCTGCGGTTCCGGAAGCACCAACAAAGCTAAAGTATGGGGAAGGATGGAAACTATGGATAAATGTTTAGATACATTTATAAAGGAAAATTTTATTCAGGCAAAAGCAAGTTAAGGTCGGTCGGTATAACAAGTTATATTATGAAGGAAGGTATAAGAAAATGGAAATCATAAATTATGATGTTTTCGCCGAGGAGTTGAATAAATACAATACCTTTATTGTAGACGGACAATTCTGTCTTGGCGAAGTAATAACAAATAGATACAGGGAATGCGGGATAAGGGTGCTTTCGGATTTAAACCGTTTAAAATGGATAGTACGGGAATGGGAAGCTGATCACATAACAAAAATCGAAAAAACCGGAAGTAACGACCGTCCATCGTACAGAGTCATTTTTAATCCTTCATACAAACCCGGATTTGTTTCTCTTCCGCCGAAAAATATTACCTGCTGCAACAGAAAGGATATTGAAAGTATTCCGGCTGAAGACTGCGGCTTGGATTTTTTAAAGTTATTGGACAAGGATATATTTGATGATACGACAAGCTTTATACTTGAAGACAGTCCGTATCCGGCGGCAGTGATAGGCTTGGATCTGCGTAAGCTGAAGCTGAATAACAGACAGAAGTGTAAAATAGCCGAAGAATTGAGAAAAGTTGCCTGCTGCCGCCATTCACCGCCGAAAAATGATTCATCGGAAACTTTGTGTCTGGTGGTCGAAATAGAAGATTACGGCTTTTCATTTCAAGGGTTGGATGTTAATACACTTGACCTCAGACTGTTATACATATCTGACGAGTATTATCATCATAACAAAGTCAATGAATATACAAATGCAATGTTAAATTCCTACAATTCGGCATATAAAAACGTTAAAATTAAGACCGATTTAATGAAAGAATTAAGCGAGCTTACAGGCAGTATGGCAATAAAAACGTAAGAAGATGAAGCAGGGTTTTGAAACAATAAAAAAAGAAATAATCGAATCTTTTAAAGGGATATTGTAAGAATAAAGAGTGTAAATCTTGATTTTTTCATTATTATAGTGTATAATTTACATATTATATTCGGCATCTTTGTTTTATTGAAATGAGGATATAATTATGTATAACGAAGAAATTAAGAATAAATACTTGTCGACCTTGCCATATACAACAGCAAAATCACACAGAAGCTATTTTTCAAAAATAGAAGATTATGAGAAAAAAATGCAAAAAGATGTTGTTTTTTTCAGCAGTGAAGAATTTACGGAAATGATGCGTGAAATTAAAGGCTTGTCATTAGGAAGCAGCCTATACAATCTGACCGGCTGCATAAAACGATATGGAAAATGGTACGGCAAAAATTACACTCCTGTTGACTATAAATCTGTTTTCACGGTTGATTATCTGCAAATTTTACCCTTATATTACAAATCTTCGTTGGATTTGATAAATGATATTGATTTAGTAATAAAGATTAAAATAAATGAATACCAAATTCCATTTAACGTGATTTCTGTATATTTAGATGAAATAAGAATGAAATATAACATTGCGGTTGGCGTAATACTTCTTTCATGGTGCGGATTGACGGTAAATGAAATAATAAATTTGAAATCAGAGAACATATTTCAAAAAGAAAATAAAATATATGTAGAAGGCAGAAATACCCTTATTTCGGTCGACGACCCGACTATGCGCATTTTGACTAAAATGAAAACAGGATATTCTTATGCTAAAATCGACAAAAATACTGATGGATTTAATTCACAAAATGATTATATCCTTACAACTGAGGATTTTCAGCATACGGAATTTTTTTTAAAAAAGAGAGGCAAAAGCGCCGATTATGCGAATCCTGTTTCTACAAAACTAATTGATTTATCTATGGGCGAGTTTAACAAAAATTCACAAGATAAAGTGTTTTCACTTATCGCACTCCGTGAAAACGGAATGTTTTACAGAGCTTATGAAAGATCAAAAAAAATGCCGGAGTTACAATTCAAAAGAGGAAAGGATGACGAGGATTTTTATGCAATCTTTGACAATTGGGTAAAAGAGATCAGTAAGAGTAAGTTTGGTGAATTAAAATATAAATATAAGGCATACATTAAATTATTTGAGAAAACTATCGAATAA
>CANDLP010000363.1 GCA_947385505.1 uncultured Clostridia bacterium | reverse complement strand
CAAAATGGGATTGCACCCAAAACACTAATCCCACAGTTCAAAAAGGGATTAGTATCAGAACCTGTCTTCACAAAATTTGTGCGTTGATTTACAAGCAAATTTTGTCGAAGACAAGAAAAAAATCAGCAGGCGGGCTGTCGCCCGTCAAGGATTTTTGACGCAGTATTCGGCAAAATTTGCCGAAAAGACGCGTGCAATATCTTGTTAAGACAGGTTCTCAACTTCAAAGCTCTATTCCTTCTTTTATAAGTATTTTTTTCAGCTCGTCCCTTCCGCGTTTGAGCCACACCTTGGCGGTGGAATGATTTACCCCCATATCATCGGCGGCTTCTTTTACCTTTTGCCCATAAAAATAATAACGCAGAAAAATCTCCTTTTTGTTTTTATCAAGTTTCGATAAAGCTTTTTTCACCTTAAGGGACAATTCGGCATTTTCGGCATAATCCTGTGGATTGTCTCCATTAAAAATAATATTCTCGTCCAAAGGCAGAAAGCTTTTGCTGCTTCGCAAAAAGTTAAACGCTCTGTTCCGCGCAATCTCCCCCAGATAACTTTTTATCTTGCCGATTTTCAGCTTATTGCGGTTTTCCCACGCGGCAAAGAACACATCGGCGGTAAGCTCGCGGCAATCCTCTGTTTTTCCGCCAATTATTTTTCCTATTACCGCCGATATATATGGGGTGTATCTGTATATCAGCTCTCCAAGCGCCTCCGTATTGTTGTTTTTCAGCGAAAGTATCATTTCCTCCTCTGTCATGACGGATACTCCTCTCTTATGCTAATAATAACTTGAGCCTGTTCGCATAAAGCGGGATACGCATTTTTTCGGCAAATTTTGCTGCACGCTGCGTAAAATTTTTTAAAATACGACAATATTCCCGCAAAATTCTGCCTTGCAGACAACAAAATTATGCTCAAAATCTGCTGTTGATTTTATGTGAACACGCTCTAAAAAGCCGGCTTTCGTATATCATAACACTTTTTTTGGAAAAAGGTTACAGTTTTAATACCTTACTTTTTAGAAATTTGACTTGACAATTTTCAAAAATGTTGTTATAATGTTGTTAAAAACAGTAATGATTACTGTTTCTGACAATATATAAATTTAAAGTCAAAGGAGAACAAAAGCTATGAAAAAGTATGTTTGCCCTATTTGCGGTTATGTTCATGAAGGAAACGAGCCTCCCGAAAAGTGCCCTCAGTGCGGCGCTCCCGGCTCCAAATTTCAGGAGCAGAGCGCAGAGGGTCTTGTATTTGCCGATGAGCATAGAGTAGGTGTTGCCAAGGACGTTGATCCCGAAATCGTTGAAGGTCTCAGAATGAATTTCACCGGCGAGTGCACCGAAGTGGGTATGTATCTGGCTATGTCGAGAGTTGCTGACAGAGAAGGTTTCCCCGAAGTTGCGGAAGCCTACAAGAGAATTGCTTACGAAGAGGCTGAACACGCCGCTAAGTTCGCTGAGCTGTTGGGAGAGGTTGTTACCGATTCCACAAAGAAGAATCTCGAACTCAGACTTTCAGCCGAGCACGGCGCCACCGCAGGCAAGATGGATATTGCTAAGAAGGCGAAGGCGCTGGGCTTAGACGCTATTCATGATACCGTTCACGAAATGGCAAAGGACGAGGCAAGACACGGCAAAGCTTTCCAGGGCCTTTTGAACAGATATTTCAAGTAACAATTTTTAAATCAGTATAAAACCGCTGTCCAACCCAAACAGGGCTGAACAGCGGTTTTATGTGTTTGGTAATGCTGTCCGCTGCCACGGATTTAATACCGATTTCTGTTTAAATATGGACATTGTCTATATTTAAACGCCGACCTTCGGTCGGAAACCAAAATCTTCGATTTTGGTGAAATCAGTATTGAACTTTGTTTTCGGCGGCTATCGCCGCATACTGCTTTTCGGCATCTTTAAAAATAGACTTTGTCTATTTTTAAAGCGAAAACAGTATAACGCCGTAAATTTAAAACAGTATTATTCATTAAAAAGTGCGGAGATTTCTGCAGAATCTACGCTTTCAGCTCTGCCGTCCGTTAGCCTGAACAGCCCGTACAGTTCCCTGTTGTTCATCACAACCCGATAAACTCCGTCCTCAAGCTCCTTCCAATATGTAAAAACAGGAGCTTCAAAGGAACTGCTTTCTCCGGGTTCAATTAACACCGCTATTTCGATAACCGCAAAATCCTCGGTAGGCGGTATGTTTTCCCATTCGTCGCCCACAAGCTTCTCTAAGGAAAAACCCAATCCGTAATAATATTCGCGTTCTGAACCGTTGTAAATAAGAAATTCAAGAGAATCGCCGCTTGTGCCCGATAAGGTCATTGTAATTTCCTTTTCAGGAAAAATATCCGGTATACTGAAATATCCGTATATGGTTTCATGTTCCAGTGTGCTGAAAACATGCAGCGCTATACGGTAATCCCCATCTTCAAGCACACCCCAGTCGTAAAATGTATCAGCTTTATATACCGTGTGATCGCCGGGTTCAAGCAGAGTCGCTGTATCGGGATACGGATTCTTTTGTGGGTATACACTTACCCATTCCGAAGCAACAAGTTTTTCAAGATTAAATGTGTCTCCGTAATAATAAGATACATCTTTTCCGTTGTACAAATCAAAAGTGAAAATACGATTATCATCATTTTGCTCCGGCAACAATGTAAGAGTAACTTCACCGTTCCCCGTCGGGATATCCGTTGAGGGGGGCGCCGCGGTTGTTTCGGTATCGCTGTCTTGGGGGAATTCTACGTTTATATCGATATATTCCGCTGTTGCGGCGGCATTGGCAAGGTAACGGTTTATAACCTTTACCATAAGGTCGTTAAGCTTTTCAACCGTATAGGCTCCCGTGGTGGGGGTAATATGACCGCCGACGCTTACGCCGCTGTCGTCCGTAAGGAAGAGGTAGCTTCCGCCTGTTTTAAGAGCAAAATCACGCATCAGAAACTCGGTTTCCTTATCTCCGCCGCTGGCTAAGATCGGTATAATACGTATTCCCTTTTC
>CANDLP010000362.1 GCA_947385505.1 uncultured Clostridia bacterium | reverse complement strand
CTATATAACCGTTAAGCTTACCCAGATCCTTTTGCTGTTTCACAAAGTATTTTCCCGAAAGGCCGCTGAATTTTAGCGTTACAACAACCATAATCACCGCCATAACCACCGCCGTCAAAGTAAGCGGAACGCTGAGCACGATCATGCTCACAAAGGTTGATACGAATGTTATGACGGAATTTATAAGCTGGGGAAAGCTTTGGCTTATCACTTGGCGGAGAGTATCTATATCGTTGGTGTACACCGACATAATATCACCGTGAGCGTGGGTATCAAAGTATTTTACGGGCAGCGACTCCATATTCCCGAACAGCTCGGTACGAAGTCTTTTAAGCGTGCCCTGTGAAACGTTAACCATTATTCTGTTGTAGCCGTAGGAGGCGATTATACCTATAAGGAGCGCCGCCGCCAAGGTCACTAAAGCTTGCGCCAAAGGGGAATAATCCGGTATCGCCGATTCGGTAAGCGGCTTTATGTAATCGTCTATAAGCGATTTGGTAAAAAGCGTGGAAATAAGCGTAGTCGCCGCGGAAACTATAATTCCTATAACTACTGTAAGACAGGAGAATTTGTAATTTTTAAGAACGTATGAAAAAACACGTTTTAATGTAAGCATGGGATTCTTGCTCTTTGCTCCGCCTCTTCTTTGTGGTGGCATTATTCTCAATCCTTTCTGTTATTTACTTTTTTAGTATGTTATTATCATTGTTTGCAATTAAAAAGTTAAATCATATTTTTTAAGCTGGCTTGTCGAAATCACCTCCGCCTTGGGTCTGGGCGTCGTAAATTTCTTTATAGATTTTATTTGTTTTAAGAAGGTTTTCATGGGTATCGAAGCCGCTCACCTGTCCTTCGTCAAGCACCAGTATCCTGTCGGCGCTCTGTATGCCCGAAATACGCTGGGAAATGATCAGTTTTGTAGTATCGGGGATATGCTCGGAAAAAGCTTTTCTGATTCTGCTGTCGGTGGCGGTGTCAACCGCGCTGGTTGAATCGTCCAAAATAAGTATTTTCGGTTTTTTAAGAAGAGCGCGGGCTATACACAAACGCTGCTTTTGACCGCCCGATACATTGCTTCCTCCCTGTTCGATCCATGTGTTGTACTTATCCGGCATACGCTCAATAAATTCGTCGGCGCAGGCCTGTTTGCAGGCGTCTTCGCATTCCTCTTCGGAAGCGTTTTCATTGCCCCAGCGGAGATTGTCAAGAATCGTTCCCGAAAACAGAACATTTTTTTGCAGAACTACCGACACCTGATTCCTCAATGATTCCATATCGTATTCACGAACGTCCTTTCCGCCTACCAGCACCTGTCCCTTGTCAACGTCGTACAAACGGCTTATAAGGCTTACAAAACTGGATTTTCCGCAGCCTGTGCCGCCTATTATGCCTATGGTCTCACCGGAATTTATTTTAAGGGAAATATCGTGTAGCGTGTCCTCGCCGCTTCCCTGCTTATTTCCGTTTTTATAGGAAAAGCAGACGTTTTTGAACTCAATGCTGCCGCTCTTTATATAATTATCCGGCTGTTGGGGATCGGTAAGGTCGGGTTCCTCAACCAACACTTCGCTGATTCGTCTTGCGCTGGCAAGGCTCATGGTGATCATTACAAAGATCATTGAAAGCATCATAAGCGACATCAGCATACTCATTATATAGCTGAAAAGCGATGTCAGATTTCCGGTAGTCATTGCGCCGTCAACTATATAGTGCGCCCCAAGCCATGATAAAGCTATAACGCAGCCGTAAATCGAGAGCATCATTACGGGACTGTTTAATGCAAGGATAGATTCCGCCTTAATAAAAAGACCGCAGAGCTTTTCAGCAGCGGAGGAAAATTTCTTTTTTTCGTGCTCTTCTCTTACAAAAGCCTTTACTACCCGTATTCCCGAAACGTTTTCCTGCACCTCGGCGTTCAAAGCGTCGTATTTCGCAAAAACCTCTGTGAAAACAGGCATAACCTTTTTCATAATCAACATAAGCACTGCTCCCAAAAAAATCAGGACAGCCAGAAAAACAAAACTAAGGTTAGCGTTTATGGTAAAGCTCATTATAACGCTGCATATCAGCATAAGCGGAGCGCGCACCGCTATTCTGAGGATCATCTGATAGGCGTTCTGAAGGTTTGTTACATCGGTGGTCATACGGGTGACAAGTCCGGCAGTACTGAATTTATCAATGTTGGAAAAGGAAAATTTCTGTATCCTTTCATACATTCCTTCCCTTAAATTGGCGGCAAAGCCGGTGGAGGCAGAAGCCGCGTACCGTCCCGCCAGTATGCCGAACAACAGGCTCAGAAAGGCGAGCGCTATCATAATTCCGCCGTAGATAAGCACATTTTTCATATTTCCCGCTTCTATACCCTTGTCTATTATGGAGGCGGTGACGTAAGGGATAAGTATTTCCATAAATACTTCCAAAGCGGTAAATACAGGCGTCAGAACAGAGGCCTTTTTGTACTTGCCGATAAATTTGCTTAAAGTTTTTAACATTTTTGGGTCATTCCTTTCTGTATATTTTTATTTGTAACCATTTGCTGCCGTATCGTTTTATTCAAGATTTTTCAGTAGCTTTCGCAGCAGCCGTTCAAGCTCGGTCTTTTCTTCGGCGGTAAATTTGCTTAGGGAACGTTTGCTCATCTCGTCCATGCTTTTAACCGCATTTTCACAGATGCTCTTTCCTTTTTCAGTTGTTTTCAGAATTTTAACCCGCTTGTCTTCCGTATCGGCAACGCTTTCCACCAAGCTTTTTTTTTCAAGCCGCTGTATTATTCCCGCCGCGGTGGACTGTGCTACGCCGAAACGCCTTTCAAGCTCCTTCAACGGCATAAAGCCCTTTTCGGGCGAACACTCGCCGTCTAAAATCATAAACAACATTTTCACCTGTGACAAAGTGATATTGTCGGATAGTAAATTTGAATTTGCGTTTTTTTCTATTGTGTCATTGATCCTCTTAAATAGTTCAAGAATATGAAAATTATCCGGTTGCATCGGTGTTGGCTTTCGTTT
>CANDLP010000361.1 GCA_947385505.1 uncultured Clostridia bacterium | reverse complement strand
CCCACGTCCGTGCACACTCTTTCCCTACACGACGCTCTTCCGATCTATCCGCAGGAAGCCTTATCGCAAGAATACTCGGAGGCGGAAGATGACAAAAGAGATCATTTACAGGTTTGAATCCGCCTATCGCGGAGATTTCAGTGTAAGGGCGTATCATTTCAACAAGGGCGAAAAATCCTGCTGCATAGTGGGAGCGCTGCGGGGAAACGAGATACAGCAGCTTTATGTCTGTTCAAAGCTTATAAAAGCTCTTTCCGAACTGGAAAAACAGTGCAGGATAAGCTACGGACACAGGATTACCGTAATACCCTGCGTTAATCCTTTTTCTTTAAATACCGGAAAACGATTCTGGAGCAGTGACAACAGGGATATCAACCGTGATTTTCCGGGAGTAAGCGGCGGAGAGCCTACCCAAAGAATAGCCGACAGCCTTATGAAAACTGTAAGCGGCTATGAATACGGGATACAGTTTGCTTCTTTCTACATTGACGGAGATTTTATCCCCCATGTGAGAATGATGGAAACGGGGATGGAAAACGCGGGACTTGCCAACCTTTTCGGGCTTCCCTTTGTAGTAAAAAGAAATCCCAAGCCTTTCGACAGAAACACGCTTAATTATAACTGGCAGCTGGGTGGAACAAGCGCATTTTCGGTATACACAGGCGAAACCGAGGAAATAGACGAAAAAAGAGCCGAATTGGCGGTATCTTCTGTTCTCCGCTTTCTTTCCCGAATGGGAATAATAAAATACCACTGCCACGGCGGTTATTTGGCCGCCATACTCGAAGAAAACGCACTTATGCCGATACATTCAGCTTGCGGGGGAATATACCGAAGGGTAAAAAATCCCGGCGACGAGGTGGAGAAGGGCGAAATTATGGCGGAGATATTCGACCCTTACGAAAACAGGGTTTTGGAGCAAATAAAAGCACCCAGCGGAGGCATAGTCTTTTTTGCGCATAAATCGCCGCTGGTATGTGAAAAGACGGTGCTTTATAAAATCATTAAGAGGTTAAAGAATTAGTTTACGCTTAAATATAACTATTACTCCCCCAATTAAATTTTCAATATTTAATTGGGGGAGTAATAGCATTAAACTCTCCTGAAAACTCCTACAACACCCTCCTCGTAAAACACCGTTTTAAACTCTTCCCCCATAAAGTCCCCTGCGCAGTACCGATCGCTTTCGATTCTAAAATCCACCACATAATACTCTGTTTTCTTCTCGGTGGTTTCCATTTGATAAAGCTCTTTAACATAATACAGATTAGGCAGCAAAAAAGTACAGCAGGAAACAGAGGCTTCCCTCGGCACAAGTTCAAGCGCGGCGTCTATAATTTCCCTTTGGTCCGCGCTCTGCTCATAATATCCCCAATAGTTCAATCTTCCGCCGAATGCGCCCAAGAAAATCAAAACAGAACACAGCGCCGCGCATAAAAGCGTTTTTTTGCGTTCAGTCCCCATATCTGCTCCCATATCCGCGTAGTTAATCGCCGAAAGATAAATAAGTATTGCTCCGCTGCCGAAGCCGTACTGATAATATATATCGTACTGATAAACATAATTTGTCATTATATTTACCAGTATAAAAGGCAGAAGCAGTATAAGACGGGAAGCTCTTTTTGTACGCAGCGGCATAAACATCAGCGGTAAAAGCATTTGCAAAATATACTTAAGCTTGTTTTGATTAAGCGATTGCTGCACTGCGTACAGAGGATTTTGAAGCGTTGCCTTGATTACCGCGAAAAGTCCGCTGTCATCATATATGTAGTTGTCATATCTGCCGGTCATCACCCCGTCGCCGAAAGCGGAAAGGACCCATGTTACAACCAGAAAATATACAACCGAAAAAACAAATAAGGAAACACTACATTTGTAGTTTTTTCGGGCAAAAATAAAATACAGCGCTGTAACAGCCGTATAAACCGCCGCGTCCTCCTTTACCGAAAGGGTGAGTAAGCCAAAAATAAAGACCGGAACAAGTCTGTCCTTTTCAAAAAAGTAAATCAGCCACAGAACCAGCGGCGCCAAAAAATTGTTTTCATGAAGATAATAGCCGCACCCTCCTGCAAATGCGGGATAAAGCGTATAGCAAAGTGAAAATGCCGCCGCGGAAAGATTGGACAGCTTATTGTTTCCGCATATAAGGATCAAAGGAATGACTCCGGAAGCCGTAATAAGACACTGTCCCACCAAAAGCGTAACAGGCGATGGCATTAAAATATAGAAGGGCAGCAAAAGATAAAATATAGGGGAAAAATGCACTGCGAAATGCGACAAAAGCCCGTCCCGCTCACAGGTAGTCAAGGGCAGTCCCGTTTCTTTCATATATTCAAACATTTGCGCAAAAATACCGAAATCGTAACAGGGCGTCCAATGATTTTTATATTTTAAACAGCAAACCGCGCCTACCGCTAAAGTAAAAATTAGTATAAGCAGTATCCCCGTTATCCAAAGCATTTTTACGGATAACGAAGGCTTTATATCGGAAATTTTTGAAAAGTGTACAACCGCCGCGATTATTACCGAACAGCCTAATATAAAATATATTTCGGAATATTCCGATACCGCGGCAATACAGTAGGAAAAAGCGGCCGCTATCATCATAAGGTTTATCGCCTTTTCGCTCCTAACCGCGCAAAGCGCCGCAAAGCCTGTAAATAAAAACAGCAAAAATATTTCAAAGCCGTTTTTTGAGAAAAAGCTTAAAGAATTAAAGGGTTCGGGAGTAAAAATAAGATATAATTCCGATACAAAAAGCCATGACGCTGCCAAACGCGTTATAAGTCCGGCGGGGTCCTGTTTGAAATAAGAAATATACCTGCTTTTGATATACATAATGATGATTTTCCTTTCATTACATTATTGAAATCCGTTGATTAAAAAATGGAGAAGGTTTACAGTAATAACTACATTTGTAGTTATTAGGGCTAAAAATGGGGGCAGTTTCCCTTTAATGCTAATAAATATAGACATCGTCTATATTTAAAGCGGAAACAGTACAAGCTGTTT